>DQVH01000040.1 GCA_015661855.1 Desulfurococcales archaeon | reverse complement strand
TTACTTACACCAAGCTCCCCAGCTACCTTCTTAGGTAATCCTATGAAGCCTCTTTCAACTATAGTACTTGATGCTAGTATGTAAGCTGTAACAGATTTAGCACCCCTCGATAACCTTACTCTCTCTAAAGGCTTTACATGTAATGATTTAAGGTCTAACTCGTTCAGGATAACATACTTACTATCACCAACATTAATATCGATAATCTTAGCCTTTAAGTAAATGGGTTTACATATGGATGACCTGATAGACATCTATATCACAACCATACAGTGAGTATCAGGGGGTCACTATATTATCCACTGTTGGATATATCCCTTTCGAAAAATAGTATTACACTAAACGATTTAAGAATTATAACCTCTACCAGTGTTAGCTCTAACATTGGGTAGTATAAGTTCTTTCTATAATGAGCCCCCTAGGCATACACTTTATAATCGTTTGTAACTTGTTGTCAATTACGGGTACTGATGTACCCTTCTCATCTATAATCACTTTAACTGGCTTACGAATGAACAGTACTACAGTCTTAAATGTAATCTTATCTCCATGAGTAATAAAGTCTGGTACTCCGACTCTATGGGACCTTATAGATTCCATGCTAAATAGGTATTGTGATAGATCACGAACTATTTTTAATGGCTTTCTAGTAATAAACATTTTCGCATACTTAACTATACTTTGAGAGTAAGCTTTCTCACTACGTATGATACTATATAATTTATTGTAGACATAGTGGTCATTAAAGAACGAGAAATCTCCTGTGGAAATTCCATTATATATCTCGTTTAAACTCATAACCTCTCCTCTCTCTAGAAGCTCCCTATATATTTCATTAAGCATTAGCTCGAAAGCTATAATGGTCTTATGGTAGTATACTGTCTTGTACATTTGCAGTCTAGCCATATAGAGGTTCTCTAATGCCCCCAACCCCTTCATCATTAATGCTAGGTTCCCCTCGGTATCTACAGAGAATGTGTTAACGAGTCTATCAATATCTATTATGCCATAGGCTACACCGGTATGTCTAGAGTCTCTTAATAAATAATCCATTTTATCTATATCTGCATCACTAGATATTATTTGGGTTAACAATTTATTCTTACATTCACCTCTAAGAATACCTATTATATCGTTCGGTGTATAACCGTTTTCTCTAAGTATATCTGCAATAACACTCCTACGTAGTACCTCTATAGTTAACTTTTCATGACTAGCTTTATCACCGTACAATCTTAATAAACATAGTTCTAGACTATGTGATAGAGGGTAATGGCCTACATCGTGAAGTAAAGCTGCTAATCTTAATAACTGTACGTCATCCTCAGTTAAATATCCCTCATTCGCTAAGCTTCCTCCAAGTTTACTAGCTAAATGTAGAGTACCAATACTATGACTGAAACGTGTATGTGTAGCTCCAGGATAAACTAAGTATGCTAGCCCTACCTGTACTATGTGTCTAAGTCTTTGAAATATAGGTGTATCGATTATAGCCCTCTCAACACTATTAACCTTAATAAATCCATGTATCTCATCATATATCATCTTCAATGTCAAATTCTAACACCAAACACTAACACTTATACACTCTATGTATGGAAAAAGATATAACTTACTTAATAAATGGTTATAGAAAGATTAGAAGTAAGATTGTAGGGTGTGATCTAAATGGTTAAATTCTGCCCTAAATGTGGTGGCTTGATGACTCCTAGAGTGAAGGGTGGTAGAAGATTACTAGTTTGTAGTAAGTGTGGTTTCGAGGAGGAAGCTAGAATAAAGTTAACGCTAAGTAAGAGAATAGAGCATACCGAAAAAGAGAAGACAGTAATTATCGAGTCTCCAACAGATATACCTAGAACTACATCAATAGCTAAGAATGTTGAATGTCCTAAGTGTGGTAATACTGAAGCTTACGTATGGATTGTGCAAACAAGAGCTGCAGATGAACCACCAACTAGAATTTACAAGTGTACAAAATGCCATTACTCTTGGAGAGAATATGAGTAGTAACGTAGAGAAGAATAATAAAACATTAAACCCCCTAACTAGTTTTAATATAGGTTGGAGCCGGGTGGTGTAGCGGCCAAGCATGGCGGGCTCTGGCCCCGCCGACCGGGGTTCGAATCCCCGCCCGGCTACCATACCTAATCCTACATAGCCTAATTTTACATACACTTTTAATTCTCAGCATTAAACTTTATATTCTGATAGCTTATGCTTATGTTGATATTTGTGTAGTAGAGTGTGGTCTAAATGTCTACTAAGGGGTCTAAGGAGCCTAAGAAGATAACCTTTATGAAGGATAAGTATAATGAATTCCATGAATGGTATGATGAGATTCTTGAAAAAGCAGACATTATAGATAAAAGGTATCCTGTTAAGGGATGTCTTATCTGGAAACCCTACGGCTATAAGGCTTTAAAGCTCACAATGAATATATTGAAGAGGCTTCTTGAAGAAACAGGTCATGAGGAGGTATACTTTCCAACATTAATTCCCGAAGAGATTTTCGCTTTAGAGAAGGATTTTCTCGAAGGGTTTAGTGGAGAAACATTTGTAATTGAGGGAACGCTAAGTAAGAGGTTGGATAGAAAGTTACTACTTAGACCTACAAGTGAAACAGTAATGTACTATATGTTTAAGTTATGGTTGAAATCTTACAGAGATTTACCTATTAAACTATATCAACACGTAAACGTGTTTAGATATGAAACTAAACATACAAGAGCAATACTTAGAGTTAGAGAGATAGCAAGCTTTATTGAAGCACATACAGTACACGCTACAAAGGAGGATGCTGAAAAGCAAATTAGAGAAGCTATAGAAATATACAAGAAGTTTTTTGACTCCCTATACATACCATACATTATACTTAGAACTCCAAAGTGGGATACATTTGCAGGTGCAGAGTATAACTACGACTTCTTCACAGTAATGCCGGATGGTAGAGCAATAGAGTTAGGTTCAGTAATAAATTTAGGTCAAAAATTCGCTAAAGCATTCGATATAAAAGTTCAAATGGCTGATGAGAGTTTTCAATATGTATGGCAAACATGTTATGGTGTTTCAGAGAGGGTAATAGGGGTACTATTATCAATACATGGTGATAATAGGGGGCTCATATTCCCAACAAATATAGCTCCAATACAAATAGTAATAGTACCAGTAATATTCAAGGGGAAAGAGGAAGAGATACTAAGTAAATGTAGAAGTATATATGAGAAACTTAAAAGTGAAGGCTTTAGAGTACACATAGACTTAACTGATAGAAGTGTAGGAGATAAATACTACTACTGGGAAATGAAGGGTGTACCATTAAGAATTGATATTGGACCTAAAGAGGTAAAGCAGGAAGCAGTTACAGTAGCAAGAAGGGATACAGGTGAAAAAATTCTAGTAAAGGATGAGGAATTAGTAAGTAAACTTAAAGAGTTAATGGAGGATATAAATAGGAATCTCTATGAACGAGCTAAGAAATGGTTAAACTCAAACATACACACATTAATAGACATATCTGATAAATCTAAGATACCAGAGAAGGGTATAGTGAAAGTGCCATGGTGTGGTAGAGATGAGTGTGGTTTAGAATTAGAGAGGAGGCTAGGTAAAGAAGCATTAGGGTTTAATCCTGAGGAAAAAGCTCATGGAAAATGCCCTATATGTGGAGAGAAAGCTGAAACATGGCTATACCTCTCTAAAAAGTACTAGCTCCAAACTATAGTAATATTTAAATTTAGCTTACACTTCTAAATACTGAAGCATGTAGTCCTTAACAGAAACCCTACCATAATAGTATTTCATCCCTTAGGTTAAGGTGGTATAGTGTGAAAGCTGTAGTAAAGGGCTCCTATGATCCATTGATTGTTGAAAGAGAGGTTATGGAGTTCTGGAAGAAACACAACATACCCGGTATGGTTAGAGAGTGGAGTAGACGTCAGCAAAGAATATTCGCATTTCTTGAGGGCCCTCCAACAACAAATGGATTTATGCATGTTGGTCATGCTCGTGGAAGAACTATGAAGGATATAGTGTTAAGGTTTATGAGAATGAAGGGGTACAATGTGTGGGATCAAGCAGGATGGGATACTCAAGGTTTACCAGTAGAGCTTGAGGTTGAGAAGAAACTTGGATTTAAGAGTAAAAAGGATATTGAAGTTTACGGTATAGAAGCTTTTGTTAGAGAATGCCAGAAACTAGTAGACTACTACCTATCACAGTGGAGAAGAGATAGTGAGAGGTTAGGGCTATGGCTAGATTACGATCAAGCCTATGAAACTAGAACTCCAAAATACCTTGATACATTATGGTCGTTCCTTAAGGAAATGTGGAATAAAGGTTTACTCTATGAAGACTTAAGAGTTATACCGGTATGTCCGAGATGTGAAACTGCACTAAGTAGCCATGAAGTAGCACTAGGATCTAAAGAGGTTGAAGACCCAAGTCTATACTTTAAACTACCACTATTAAACCAGGATAAAACGTACATGGTAGCTTGGACTACAACACCATGGACAATAATATCTAATGAAGCGTTAGCTGTACATCCAAACGAATACTACGTAAAAATAGATGTTGGTGGAGAATACTGGATAGTAGCTGAGAAGAGATTAAAAGACTTCGCTAAAGAGGTTAAGCTAGAGAATTACAGGATTATAGAGAAGGTTTTAGGTAGAGATCTTAAGGGTCTTAAGTATAGGCATCCACTATTAGAGGAGGTTCCAAAACATAGAGAACACAATAACCGATGGGAGCATGCTATAGTTACAGCTAGTTGGGTTTCAATGGATGAAGGTACAGGAGTAGTACATGTAGCTCCCGCTCATGGACCTGAAGACTTTGAAGTAGCTAAAGAGTATAATATTAGAGTATTCAAACCATTAATGAAGAATGGTTTCTTCAACGAGGATGCAGGAAAGTATGCAGGATTATGGTTTAAAGAAGCGGATAAACACGTTATAGAGGATCTTAAGAGAAAGGGACTACTAGTATACTGTGGAACATATAAACATGAATACCCACACTGCTGGAGATGTGAAACCCCACTAATATACTATGCTGACACTCAATGGTTTATAAAGATTGAACCAATAAAGGAGTTAATGCTAAAAGAGAATAGTAAGGTTGAATGGTATCCACCGTGGGCTGGTAAGAGGTTTAGTGATTGGATAGAGAATGCTAGAGACTGGTGTATAAGTAGGGAGAGATACTGGGGTACACCACTACCCATATGGACGTGTAGGAATTGTAAACATAGAATAGCTGTAGGTAGTCTTGAAGAGTTAAAGAGGCTAGCTATAAACCCGGAGAAAGTAGTAGACCATCATAGGCCATGGGTTGACCAGGTTAAGATTAAATGTCCTAAATGTGGAGGTGTTATGGAAAGAGAGAAGTTTGTTGTAGATGTGTGGATGGATAGTGGTTTAGCACATACAGCAGCACTCCACCAATACGGTCTTGACAGGCTATTCGACAAGTTATTCCCATACGATTTCATAACTGAAGCTGTAGATCAAACTAGGGGATGGTTCTACACATTAATGTTTACATCAGTAGCACTATACGGTAAAAGTCCATACAAGAGAGTACTTAATCAAGGCCACGTTCTAGATAAATATGGTAAGAAGATGAGTAAGAGTAGAGGTAATGTGATTTGGGCTCATGAGGCTATGGAGAAATGGGGTGCTGATGTAGTAAGATTCTACCTTATGGCTAAGGCATCACCATGGGATAACATTAACTTTGATCCAGCAGAGATAAGAGTTTACAAGAGAGTACTCGATATACTGTGGAGTAGTGTTAACTTTGCACTCACATATATGGAGTTAGATAAGTGGACTCCTGAAAAACTAGAAGACGACTTAAAGAATCTAAGGATAGAGGATAAGTGGATTTTAACAGAATTATACATGACACTACTAGAAGTTGAAAAGTATCTTGAGAAATTCGATATACATAAAGCTGTAAGAGCTATAAGTGACTTTATAGTTGAAAAGTTAAGTCATAAATACATAACACTTATTAGACCTAGAGTGTGGATTGAACGTGACGATCCAGTAAAGAGAAGTGCATATGCAGTACTTTATATCATACTCGACTCAATAATAAAGGCTATAGCACCAATAACACCATTCCTAGCTGAATACCTATATCAAGCATTTACTCGAAAACTGAACCCTAAAACACCAATAAGTGTACACATGAACTCTTGGCCTAGAATACCTGAAGAACTAGTATTTAAAGGTTCATGGGAGGAGGTAGAGAAGGTTCTCAAAGCAGCAGAGGAAGTACTATCACTGAGAATGAAGATAGGTATAAAGAGACGCTGGCCTCTCAAAAGAAGTATTATTGTACGTAAACATATAGGTAAAGAGCTACGTGAAGCAGTAGAAGTATTCAAAACCTACGCTAACATAAAAACAGTTGAACTAAGTACAGAACCAGTTAAAGGAGCTTATGAAGTCATAAAGGTTAACGATACAACATTCTACGTAGATACAAGTATAGATGAAGAGGTTCTACTTGAAGGTTTAGCTAGAGAGATTGTTAGGAGAATTCAGGTTATGAGGAGAGAGTTAGATCTACCATTAGATGCAGTATTAAAGGAAGTCCTAGTATACACTGAAAACGAAAACATTAAGAAAGCTATAAAGAAGCATGAAAAATACATTCTAGGTGAAGTTAGAGCTAAAAGTATTAAAATAGTAGAAACTGAACCAAAAGAAGCAAAAACATGGACTATAGAGGGAGTAAAGGTGAAAATAAAAATAAAAGTGTAAACCCAAGTACGCAGTTACCTCTTACACCAAACATTTATTATAGCTAAAGAGAGTACACAATATTAGACACTTAGGTGCTAACTATGAATGGCTGGCTAGGTCCCTGGGAACTACTATTAATAATAATTATAGCATTAATCCTATTCGGCCCTAAGAAAATCCCCGAAATAGCGAGAGTACTGGGACAGGCAGTAGCAGAATTTAGAAAAGCCTCTCAAGTAGTTTATGGAGTAGGAGAAGAAGTAGAGTATAAGAAAAAGGGGACAGAAAGTACACTTAAAGTAGGGGATGTAGAGGAGGATTCTAAGCGAAAGTTAAAGGAGGTAAGTTATGAAGAGAGGATTATGAAGTTAGCTAGAAAACTGAACATTCAAACTGAAAACAAATCACTCAATGAAATAATAGATGAAATAGAGGCTAAACTAAGTAGGAAAGAGAAAGTAGGGGAATCAAAGTAAAACTTAGCTTGAAACTGTTTAGTCTATGTCAATTTAGCTTATTTGCTATCCTTACTACTCCTTTTATAGACTAATTCTCCTACAAATGTAGCTATAATGTAGAGTGTTAGAAATGGTATAGAGACGAGGGTCATGGAGATAGGGGTTGGATCAGGAGTTATTATTGCTGCTAGAGTGAAAACAGCGACAATAAAGTATCTCCAATACTTTCTAAGTACTCTTGGGTTGAATACTTTAAAGTATGCAGCTAAAACTATTACTACTGGTAATGTGAATAATGCTCCAATGAATATGAGAAGCATAATGGTGAACTCGTAAAAGTCTCTAACCCAGAATACTGGTTCAAGACCTAACCAGCTATTCATCCATAAAAATACAGATAAAGTTAATGGTGCTATAACCTTATATGCGTAAACTACTCCCCCAAGGAAGAATGCTACGAAAGCTAGAGTAAAGCTTGTTAGAAACCTCTTCTCATGGGGGTATAGTGCTGGAGCTATAAACTTGTATACCTCATAAGCTATTACTGGTGAGGAAACTATTAAGCCCATTAGTATTGAAGCTTCCAATATTAACACTATGGCATCATAAACTTTCAACGGCTTTAAATCAATTTCAACATGTTCTATACCGAATATTCTCTCTAAATAGAATTTTGTGGAAGTGACTATGTCAAGCCTTATCCTATTAAGTATGTAGATGACTAGAGAGTTACCTCTAGTAGGTAGTGGTAGTATTTTTGTAAGTAAACCATCACTACTATTACCACTAATGAGTGCATCATATCCCTCTATTGGGGGGAGAAAGGTTGATGGTAGTAGGAAGCATATAAGTGAAGTAATTAACACTGCAATTATACATACCCTTAGTCTCGCAATAAGCTCCTCTAAATGTTCCGAAACAGGTCTAGGTTTATCCTGTGGTGGATAGTCTCTTGACAAAGAATACCACCTAGATGTTGAGTGGAGAGGGACTAGTACTATAATAGGTTTGCTTGTAAGTTTCTTTGTAACAGCGTTTACTTCTTAGGTTTACTTTTACCCAGTTTCTCCATAACCTCTCTCACTATCTCCTCTCTACTTTTACCCTCAATTTCTATACCTAGCTCTCGAGCTATTTTGAGTATCTTTTCATCTGTAATTTCCTCTTCAATTTCTCTAGTAGCCTTCTTTATCTCCTTAATTGACTGACCTATTGCTCTAGCTAGTTGTGGTAGTTTTGATGGTGCAAATATAAGTAGCATAACTAATGCTATTATAACTAGTGCTTCAGGTAAACCTATCATAAACATTTCAACACCTCTACCTACCAAACTTTAAAATGTACTCTGAAAATATAAATTTTAGCTAGCAGTCATAGCGAATGTAATGGCTGGGTGTATGTAGACTTTATATTAAATTCTCGTATGGTGGAGGATTTAGGGAGAGTATGATTTCTCACAGTATTGACTATAGTATTAGGGATGTCCCTATTAATGTTAGTGTTAGTGTTGGTAATGTAGTAGTTGCAGGTAGAAGCTATAAAGTTTCCCACGTCATAATGTATGGTCAGTCTAGAACATACATAGAGTTAAAGCCATACAGTATACTCATTAATGCAGTATACAATACACTACCCTTCATACACTATACGAGAAGTGAGCTAATACTATTAAAGCGAGAAGAGGACTTTGAAAGCATAAGTAGAGCTGTAAGCATTCTAAAATGTGAAGTTGATAATAGCATTACAGCTAAAATTGGATGTAAAGAGTATAAACTCCAATACGTAAAAGTTTACACCGAAAAACCAGTAATAGTTAATGCTATAATATTTTGGCCCCTACTCCTCTCAATTCTATCTCTAAAAAGGGATATTGAAGTTAAAACACAAATAGCAAATGATAAAGCAATATTTACAATATAAGATATATTTTTAGTTTAAGACTTCACCTTAAGTTACAGTTCCTCACTAGCTCTCTAACGTAAGATACTTAATCCCCTCAAGGATACTCACCAAGTCAAAACTAAGAGTTTACCTTACTAAAGTGATCTGTCTTCGCTAACTCTCGGGTAATATTGCCACAAGCTCTTTAGCCTTAGCCAAGATCGCTTGTCCCACCCTATATATGCTAATACCCCTCATGTTACTGAGAATCACTTCTATTAAGTTAAGTTAAGCAAATCATTACTAAAGATTAGGGTAGAACATTCGTTACTGCTATTAAGAAGCTCTATTATCGCTCTTCTAATGGTTTCGGATATGACAATTCCACGATGTATAAATACTATGATGAAAGGCTTTGACACTATTCCGCTAAGGTTAAAATCCGTTCTATAAACTTCCTATCACGATAATTAAGCCTATCAAGTATCCTAGAATCCCTCTTCACACTCACCCCAATCCTCTTAATAATAGCCTCAATATCGTTTAAGACTAAGCCCTGTCTGGACTAGTACTAATAAACGTATTACCGGTCTAAACTAGAGATAAGTGTTTGACCTAAAGCGGAATTAAGGAGACAGAAACAGGCCTATATAGATGTGTTACCATTCTATATTCTGGAGTTATTCTATGCCCCATAGACTCTGAGGTTCATGTTAGACCTGTATCACTATTTGTTGTCAGCACTCAAGACCTTAATCATCTATTATTCATCGATGCTGGGTTCATCATCCACTTATAATGTATGTCAGTTTAGTTTTATATTTGTCTAGCGCTTAGTATGGTTAATGTAGGGTTATTTGGTGTTTGGTGACTATATTATGGCTAGGTTTATCCCTATAGCTAAACCGGTTATTGGAGATGAAGAGGTAGATTTAGTCGTTAAGGTTTTAAGGAGTGGTAGGTTAGCTCAGGGGCCTATGGTTAGAGAGTTTGAGGAGAGGTTTGCAGAGTATATTGGTGTTGACTATGCTATTGCAGTATCTAATGGTACTTGTGCTCTAGATTTAATGTTGAAAGCTTATGGAATTAAATCTGGTGATGAAGTTATTACAACACCCTTCACATTTATTGCAACAGCTAACGCAATTCTATATCAGGGTGCTAAACCTGTCTTCGTAGATATAGATTTAGAAACATATAATATCGATCCAGATAGAGTATTAGAGGCTATTACATCGAAAACTAAGGCTATACTAGTAGTACATCTTTATGGGCATCCTGCTGAAATGAAGGCTTTAAGGGAGATTGCTGAAGACCATAAACTCCTACTCTTAGAGGATGCAGCTCAAGCTCACGGTGCAGAGTATATGGGTGTTAAGGTTGGAGCTTTAGGTAATGCAGCTGCTTTTAGCTTCTACCCAACAAAGAATATTACTACAGGTGAGGGTGGTATGATAACAACTAATGATAGAAGTGTCGCCGAAAAACTTAGAATACTAAGAGATCAAGGTCAGCAGGGTAAATACAATCATGTAGTATTAGGCTACAACTATAGAATGACGGAAATACAAGCCGCTATAGGTATAGCTCAACTAGGGAAAATCGAGAAATTCCTTAAGGCTAGAGAGGCTAATGCAGAATTCTTAACTAGAAATCTTAAGAAAATACCATACATTACTACACCTAGTAAGAAACCCTACGTTAGACATGCATGGCACCAATATGTTATAAGGGTTAAAGAGAATTCCCCATTAAAGAGAGACTATATAGCGGAAACTCTAAAGAATATGGGGATTCAAACAGCAATACACTATCCAAAACCAGTACACCACCAACCACTATATAGGAGTTTAGGTTACCCACAGAACATATGCCCAAACGCTATTAAAGCTTCTAAAACAGTCCTAAGTATACCCGTACATCCAGCTCTTACAGTAGAGGATTTAAACTATATAGTTAACTCGATTATAAAATTATTTGAGAAGCACATAGAGTAGTATGGGTGAAATCCATTGAAAACTCAAAAGTGTATTATATGTGGTAAGTCTATAGGTGAAGAGGAAGAGTATATTGAGTGTTGTGACTGTAATAGTAGAATGCATAAGGGTTGTTTTGACGGAGAACTACTTACTGACGCTAACGGTAACCCCCTATGCCCAATATGTGCTTCTACTGAAGCTCTTGACTGGCTCGATGAACTTATAGCATCATATACTACAGTTTATAAGAGGGATCCACGAGGTGAGAATATTAAAAGTAGACTTCAAAATCTACTTAAAATACTAGAGGGAAAAGCATAAACAAGTAGTATAAAAAAACCCTCTCTAACAGTACTATTAACTTTATCTATTCAATTATGCTTACGTGAATTGATCCACCCAAGTTTGTTTAGGATATCATATCTTCTCAGTTTAAGAAGGTATCTTACAACATCGTCTTTACTAGGCATGATATCACTTTGTCTCCACTTTTTCACCTTTACAGCACCAACAATGTTTGCCAATAGTACTGCTTCTCTAAGATTTAATCCTTTTACTAAACCACATATCAATCCAGCATTAAAACAGTCTCCAGCACCTATAGTGCTAGCTGCTTTAATCTTCTCTACAGACTCTACTCGCTCCAACCTACTATTATGTAGGAGTAGTGCACCATACTCTCCCATCTTTACTACTACAATTCTAGCTCCCATATTCTTAAGTGTTATAGCTGCATCCTCAACTGTTTTAACACCTGTTATTCCTAATGCCTCACTACTATTTAATGATGTAATGTACGATTTTGATATAACCTCTCTAAGTATGTTACGTGGTAGGGTACGGTGTAGGGGGCCTGGATCAAAGAATATTCTTACATTGTTTTCATACGCAGTATTAATAGCATTTAGTGTTGCCTCTATTTCACTAGGTGACATCATGGAGTAGCAGCTTACATAAAGGTATTTAGATTTCACTATGAGATCACTATCTACTATTTCAGGTTTTAATCTAACACCAATAACACCTATAAAGGCGTGGTTTCCCTCTCCATCAACTAGTATTATCACCTGTGTAGTTCTAGCATTCTTCACAACTTTAACTCCACGTAGGTCAACACCTTCACTACCTAAGATATCAAGTATTATTTTACCATTTTCGTCGTCTCCTACTACATCCACTACATTAACTTTTAAGTCTAGTCTTGAAGCTGTAATTAGGAAGTTTGCTGAACCACCTGGAAACTTAAATGCACTACTTGTAATTTGACACTCATTAGGGTTTAGTGGTAACCTCTCTACTCTAACTATGTAGTCTACAACCAAATCACCAATAACACATACATCATACTCCACATAAATCCACCTAGGATATAATACTTCAACTTCAAGTACTATCCTACCATAATCTACTGCCATAACCCTGTATATATAAGTATACACCTATGATGAGTATAGTCATCATTAATGTAATGAACAAGTAGTCTTGAAGCTTCATACACTCCTCATCAATAGGTTTCCATTTAGTTTTTGGATTAAACCCCCTAATAGTTAAAGCCATAGCTAGTTGTTGAGACCTCCTTAAACCATTAATTAACACTACCATCATTACAGGTATATACATCTTTAAAACCTGTTTAAGACTGTGAAACTTCTCCAACTCTACACCTCTAGATTTCTGAGCATCAATTATTATAGTTAATTCACGCTGTAGTAAAGGAATATATCTTAACGCAATAAGTAGTATGAAAATTATAGGGTATGGTATACGTAGTTTAAACAATAATGTAATTACGCGATTGTAAGGTGTAGTATAAGTAAAAATTGTTGAAGTAAAAACCATTACTAAAAGTCTAAATGCAAATGTTAAGCCTAAAAGAATTCCATCAAGGGACACATTAATTCCATATGGAAGTGCGACTACTACCCGTCCATTAGGATACGTTAAAGCCTCATATCCTACAATAAATACTAATGGCAGTAGTAGTATTCTGAAATATTGTACTATTTTATCTAACGGTATTCTGGATACACCTAGACATATAAGTGTAAATACGAATATAATGCTAATATACATTATGCTGTTGAATAAAAATGCTAATACTATAACCGTGATTAGCCATACTAGTTTAGATATAGTATTTAGCTTGTGGAAGAATGTATTCTTCGGTATGTAGTCTAGAAGTACCATACTACACCCTATAATCTAATAGTGTGTTTAATACTTCCTCCAAAGTGAGTGATGTATTGTTTTTTCGAAGTAGTCTACTCAACTTATATGATACTAGAACTACTTGGGGAGGTATTAATGCCAGCTTCTCCAGCATACTCACCTTACTGAAAACATCTCTTGGAGGTCCATCTAGTACTATTCTACCCTGGTGGAGAATTACTACTCTATGTGCATACTTTAAAACTATGTTTAGATCGTGTGTTACAATTATAATTGTTTTTCCCTGTTGATTCAGTTTTTTAAGTAGTTCTAGTATATGTAGTGTACCTTTATAATCTTGTCCTGTTGTTGGCTCATCAACAACTATAATTTTTGGATCCATAGCTATTATTGATGCTAAAGCTAATTTCTGTCTTTCACTTTTACTTAAGAGTAGTGGATGTACATTTTCGTAGCCTTTTAGTTCAGTAAGTTCTAAAACTTTACTAACTCTACTCTCAATTTCTGATCTAGGTAAATCCATATTTTTTAAGCTGAATACAATTTCGTCTCTAACACTTTTAGTAAATAGCTGGTAGTCGGGGTTTTGGAATACTAATCCAACAATTCTAGATAATTGAGCTACAGTACACTTTCTCGTATCAATACCAAAAACTTTAACTACACCATGTGTTGGCTTAAGTAGCCCGTTAAAGTGTTTAATTAGCGTTGTCTTCCCTGATCCATTTTGCCCAATTATAGCTAAAAATTCGCCCTCATAAACTTTAAGATTAACACCATTTAGTGCTTTAACACCATTTGGATACGTATAATGTAAGTTTTGAACTTCAATTATCGTACTCCTTTCAGTTTTAGGATAGTGGGTATAGTGTGGTTTTAACTTTCTACTAGCGAATTTAAGTATACCATTGTTTACCAGTTTAATAATGAAATCAACTACTTCATCAGTGTCTATAGGTAGCCTTTCTATTGGAGCTCCTACTCTACAGGCAATATTAAGGGCTAACTCTGTTACTTGGAGGGGCTTAACACCATATCTTTTAAGTAGATTGATTTTTGAAAAGACCTCCCTAGTACTACCATTTAAAACTACTCTGCCTTTATAGAGGACTATTACTCTATCAGCTAGTTTACATACCTCCTCACTTCTATGTTCAGTAAGTATTATCGTATGGCCTATTCTCTTCAGTTTCTCCAGTATGGATATAACTTCTAATCTACCCTTATGATCTAATTGTGAAAATGGTTCATCAAGTACTATAATTTTAGGTTTAACAGCGAGGACACCTGCTATTGCTAGTCTTTGCTTTTCACCACCAGAAAGTGTATGTACTTCTCTATGTTCAAAACCTAGAAGGTTAACAGCTTTAAGAGCTTCTCTAACTCTTACTTCAACTTCATCTCTTGATAAACCTAGATTTAATGGCCCAAAGCTTACATCATCTTTAACTGTAGAGCCTATAATTTGATTCTCATATTCCTGAAAAACTATACCGATATCGGTTATAAGCTCTTCTAGTCGAGTATTAAATACACTTTTACCTTTAACATAGATGTCGCCATAGTATTCTCCACCAAAAAAGTGTAAGAGTAGTCCTGTAATAGCATAGCATAGTGTTGTTTTACCTGCACCATTAGGGCCCATTATAGCTAGTACTTCACCCTCATGTACCACTAAATTGATATTCTTTAGTGCTGGCTCTTTAGCTCCAGGATACTTATATGTGAAGTTGACTATCCTTATGGCTTCACCATTCTCTTTTAATGTAGAGTTTGTAGCCTCCCTACACTCCATGCATACTATTCTCACTCTATCACCATTACTTCATTACTAGTTGGGGTATACTCTTTTTAATAGTAAACCATGCTATTACTGCTATAGTTACGTTGATAAATGATGCTACAATTAGGGATGGTAGTATAGCCCAGA
>DQVH01000109.1 GCA_015661855.1 Desulfurococcales archaeon | reverse complement strand
GTTTTGCAGGTGTTCATCCTGCTGACATAGATAAACTTACTGATAGGTATAATCTTAAACTAGAAGATGCATATAAACTACTTGATAAAGTTTTAGACTCACTTATAAAAATGTGTAGAGACGGCTTACTCGATGGTATAGGTGAAGTTGGGAGACAACACTATAGAACTCTACCTGAACGTATTGCAGTATCAGAAGTACTCCTAATTAAAACTTTAGAGGCTAGTAGAGACTATGACTTCATAGTACACTTACACATGGAGAGTGGAGGGATAGTAACATTAAATTATCTACGTGAGATATGTAGACTAATAGGTTTTAAGAATAGATGGAGGATAATAGTACACCACGTAACCAATCTCAATATAATCAGAGAGATAGTGGATATGGGATTTAGTGTAACAATACCTGGAGTACAGACAATACTAGCTAAACTAGATAACAGTATACCTCCAGCATTCATGATTGAAAGTGACTACCTAGATGATCCTAAACGCCCTGGAGTAGTAGTTTACCCGTGGACTATGGTGGAATATGAACTAAAACTCCTAGAAAAAGGATTGGTAGATAGTAGATACTTAGAGAAAGTAAATATTGATAATATCGTTAAAGTGTATGGTGAAAAACCTTAAAAACCATAGCAACCCTTAAACTCAAACAATAAAATAGTTTAATAGTGTATACATAGTCTTTCTAGTTTAGTAAGGTTGGAGTGTTCATGAGGATAGCCTTTGTATCTGGTGGTAAGGAGTCTCTATATGCATTATACTTAGCTGGAGGAGCTGATATAGGGTTACTCCTAATATACGATTTTCCTAGACCAAACCCTCACATAGTAAACATCCATAAATCGATTGAAACATTAACATTATTCAATATTAACTGTATTCTAGTTAAAAAGTTGAGGAAGGGGTGTGAGAGGAAACAGACTATTGACGTTCTTAGAGTACTAGGTGTTAAAGAGATTGTTGCTGGCGATGTATATATTGAAGAACACTTAAAATACATGGAGTCTATAGCTAATGAGGTTGGAGCAAAACTTATAGAACCACTATGGGGTTTAAGCCCAGATGAACTTCTATATAGAGAGTTTCATGAGCTTCAACTAGAAACCTTAATTATAGGTTGTATTGGTAAATTAAAGAACTGGCTTGGTAGAACCATAAATAACCGTAACTTAGATGAGTTTATTCACTACACTAAGAATTTAGGTGTAGATGTTCTAGGTGAACACGGTGAATACCATACACTCGTTCTTAATACTAAGTATCATAGGGGATGCTTAAAGTATAGAGTGGTTGCTAGAGAAGTCTATAACAACTACTACATAGTTAGGTTAATTTAAGCTGTAAGGATACTTATCTTCCAGAAGTGTATGGGATAATTAAGTCCCCACATCATCCAAACTATTGGGGGTGTATGGTAGTATTATGCCTGGTGGTTTATCAGTAATATTTACGCCTAAGTATACGAGTATCTGTATTGTACCTAGAGAACTCTGTAATATATGGACTTTAAGGTTTAAGTATTTTAGTAGGTATCTTGAGGAGTCAGAGCTTACAAGCCATATAGTCTTAATTAGCGATGTACCTACTGTTAGTGAGGAATTGTTAAAGCTTGTTCATAGTGAAGAGTATATTAATACTATTAGAGAGCTTAGTTGTAGTGGTGTTGAGGGATTTCTAGATTTAGGTGATACACGATACTACCCTAACGTCTACAATGACCTACTAGTATTAGTTGGAGGCTCCATTAAAGCTGCAGATATGGTTGCTCAAGGCCTAACACTCCACTCATACAATCCATACGGAGGACTACATCATGCTAGAAGAGCTAGAGCAGCAGGATTCTGTATATTCAATGACGTAGCTATCGTAGCTAGATACCTACAGAGACACTATGGATTTGAGAAGATAGCTATAGTGGATATTGATGTACACCATGCTGATGGAACTCAAGAACTATTCTACAACGACCCTACAGTATTAGTAGTATCAGTACACGCTTATGGAGACTTCTTCTACCCAGGAACAGGATTAACTAGTGAGATAGGTGAGGGTAGGGGTGAAGGATACACAATTAATATACCACTACCACTAGGTTCAGGTGATGACGTATTTAAAACAGCTATAGACATACTACCCTATATTATCGAGTCTTACAGTCCAGACATAATACTAGTACAAGCTGGAGTTGATGGTTTAAAAGAGGACACTCTCGGTAAATTAAACCTTACAGTAAACTCCTACATGTATGCTGCTAAAGTTATACATGAGATATCACATAATGTATGTAATGGGTTAACAGTATCATTTGGTGGTGGAGGGTATAGTGGAGTAAACTCAGCTAAAGCTATGATAGCATTCATATATGAACTAAGTAAACCACTAAAGAAACAGATTGAAATGAACGTTCTCAAAATTATAGGTAGAGTTGAAGAAACAAAGAGTAATATAAACCATATTCGTAGAGTAGAAAATGTAATTAGGGAGTTAAAGGAGCGTATTAAATGGGTTAAATGGGGGTAATTCTATGAGTAAAGAGTATAGTATGAAGAGAGTTGTAGAGAGTATACTCAATTGTACCAAGTGTCAACTATGTAAGTATAGGAGGAAACCTGTACCTGGAGAGGGACCATTAGATACTGAGATTATGCTTATAGGTGAAGCTCCAGGAGCATCTGAAGACGAAGAGGGTAGACCATTCGTTGGTGCAGCAGGTAAACTATTAACAGAACTATTAGAGAAAAACAATATTAGTAGGTCATCAGTGTACATAACCAATATAGTTAAGTGTAGACCTCCAGGAAATAGAGATCCAGAGGAGAGTGAGATTAACGCTTGCCTACCATACTTAATTGAGCAAATTAGTATAATAAAACCTAAAATTATAGTGACACTAGGACGTCATGCTGGAAGAGTAATATATAAGCTTATGGGTAAAAGCTTTCAAAGTATGAGTAGGGAGCATGGAAGAGTGGTTAAGGGGGTTATAAGGCAGCTAGGTCTAGACGTAACAGTAATACCAACCTACCATCCAGCCGCAGCTTTATATAAACCGGATGTACGGAGAATCCTAGAGGAGGACTTTAAGAAGATAAGAAGCCTTATTACCAGCTCTAAAACTATATCTAAAAGTGGAAGTATAACTCTAGATGTATTCCTAAAGAAGGGTTAAGATGAAATGTAATGAACAGCTACACTAGTATACAATCACCTACAGATATGCTAATTTATGGATATAAGATACTACTTAAAAACCCAAACACTATTGCAGCATTCATACTAACTGAATCAATAACTGTGACATTACACACAATACTAGCAATATCACTACTAGTAATTCTAGGATACTACAGAATATTCAATATAATACCGTATATTGTAGAGGGGCTTAGGGAAGGCAATATTAGTGTACTCTACGACCCAATAGTCTTAAACCCTATACGTATAATACTATCTATAGTCATACCCTTAACAATAATTATAACATCTATAATTTCAGCATTTATCTATTCAGGTCTATACCCGTTTCTAGATAGAATACTATCTGCTAAGCCGAGTTCACTATACTATCTATTTGAGAACTCCTTTAATAGGTGGAGAAGTGTCTTTAAGGTATACTTAACCATGTACATACTAGTACTAGCCCCATTAACACCTGGAGCTACAATTATATGTCTAGTGCTACACGGTTTAATCCCATTTAAACTAGTGGAGTTAGGAGTGAAACTTTTAATTATAGGTTTTGGCTTTATGGCAATACTATTCTTAATACTACTGTTTACACCTATTATAGCAGTACTGAAGGGTAAAGGTGTTATCGAGTCTATACATGAAAGTATACTTCTAGTTAGAAGGGGGTTAAAATACGTTGTATTATACATTATACTATTGATTCTCGTATATACCATGATATCTACAATACTAATTGTCAGTGGGTATTTAAGTATAACACTTAGTAGTATTATTTCAGCTGTTTTCACACTAATTCTCAATCCTATACTAACACTATATTTACTCTCAGTGTACAAGGTACTTAATGGTAGGAGTATAGTCTTACCCATGGATACAAATCTAGCTCTAATCTTACAGTTTACAAGTAGGATTGTAAAATTATTTAAAACATCTCTAAGGGCTATTACTAATAGAGGTATAGTGGTGTACATTTTAATAGCTTTATTACTCTTCATGCTTGGATTTACTTATGGAACATACATTGTTAGTAGAGATGTTAAGGAGTTAATTATTAAACTTGGTATTCTAGTTCCAAGTAGAATGGAAACAGAATTTACAGTCTACAATAAGCTATTCCTGAGTATAGATATATTCTTTCATAACTGGAAAGCTGTATTAGGATCGTCAATTGCAGGTTTTGCATACACTATACCCTCTGTAGTCTCACTAGTATTTAACGGTTTAATTGTAGGATCAGTAATAACTATACTAGAGTTTACACCATCAATAAACGTATTCATATCAGTTATACCACATAGTATAATAGAGATACCAACATTCATAATGGTGTCGGCTTTCGGTATAAAACTTGGTATAGTAGTGTACAAGTATTCTAGATCTAGAGCTAAACTAGATGACGTTGTTAACTCGTACAGGGAGCTTTTAAGCATACTACTACTATCGATACTATTATTCTTAGTAGCTGGTATTATAGAAGCTAATATAGTACCCACACTTATAAAAGTACATAGCCCACTATAGATATTAACATTTAAACCAATACTACCTTGGAGGTTTAGACCTTGAGTTTAAAAGATAAACTAGAATACATAGGGTACCACGTTACTAAGGTTATAGAGTATAGGGGTAACACAATAGTTATAGCTAGAAGTGGTTTAGAGAAAATGATATTCATTGAGCAAGATATTGACAATAGTGTACTTAGGAAACTATGTGAAATAGCTTTACCACTTAAAGTTAAAATTTATACACTTAACGAGAAATACCAGGTAGCCAGTATAGAGTGTAGTAATGTTAAACCTACTAGGGATATCATTAGGAAAATTAGATTACTCGATGAACTAGCTGAAGGAACAACAATACCACATTTAAAAAGTAGATATAAGTATTGTGGGAGAGCATACATTGACCTTGTTAAACTCATTAACTGGTTGAAATCACGAAAACTATTAGAGCAGAGTGGACAAACTGTAAAAACGAAACGTCCACTAACGTTAGATGAGAAAGTGGAAATACTTCTAAAAATACTCTAATAGAAGTACCTACATGGTAATTTAGAGTGAGTATTTAAGGGTGTTATAGGTGGTGTACGGACGTATACGTCATATAGCTACTCTCCTAATACTCTCAGTTTTAGTCATGCTAGTGTTTGATACGAGTTTAACCTATAGTGTAGACTATGAGAAGCTAAATGTTAGAATTGAGGTTGAAAAACCACTCATACTACTCCCCAATCATAACTATGTATTAACGGTTAGAGTTGTAAGGGAAACAGATAAACCACTATATGAGGGTAGTGTTTCAATTAGAATTCTAGTAGATCAGCCATTTGAAGTATATAATTGGAATCGTAGAGATCATGGTATACCTCCACAATACTATGTTTGGCTATACTACTACCATGTAGGTAATATGACTGGTGATTGTAGAGTTAAAGAGGTAACGGTGTACTTAAAAGTTTTACCACACGCCTACAGTGGATCACATATAATACTAGTAGCATTTGGAGCATACACTAATAAGTCGTTAACGTGGAGTTCATGGAGGTATAGTAGGTGGTACACTATTGACCTACTAGTAGTAAATCCAGTAGACTCAGTAATAGTACTCTCATTTACAGGTATATTATACATGCTAGTCTTAATTCTAGCTTCACCAAGAAAGGTAAAAACATAAATCAGGGATGATTATCTTCGTAGTTTAGGAGGTAGACTTATAGCTAACACTCTAACTGAGAAATATATGATGATGTACCCGGTTACACCTGAAGAGTGGTATATGTGATGAGGAGTTGCTCAACTGATACTACACACTCTAAATGATTTCCATCCATACCAATTAGATACAGTTATAAACCCCCATCTGACTATATGATTTCTAGTATTAAGTGATATGGGAATGTAAGGTTATGTAGCTTTAGGAGGTCTATATAGGTGATAGTGGAACTCCTAATTCTACTAATAATCATACTATTATGTTATCTAACATTCGATATTATAAGGGTAGTGAAGCTAATTTTCAGGAGGATATTTAGGTAAATTTATCTCTCGAAGAGGTTTTAACAGGGAAGGGTGTTGTTTTGAGAATTGAACCGTTAGTACCCTGGGTTCCAACACCAGAGGAGATACTAGACGATATAGTTGAGTTACTCGAAATTGACACTAAAAGTGTATTTATAGATTTAGGTGCTGGTGATGGTAGAGTTGCTATTGCAGCTGCTAAGAGGGGTGCATTTAGTATAGCACTAGAAATAGACATAGTAAACTGTATTATAGCTAGGGATAGAGCTAAACTAGAGAATACACTAGTAGATGTTATTCAGGGTGATTTCGAAACATTCCCACTTAACAGAGTTAACAGAGTGTTCATGTACCTTTATAGTAGTATACATGACAGGTTAAAGAGTAAGATGATTAAGGAGCTACCTAAAGGTGCACGTATAGTAACATTAGATTTCCCTATACCCGGCTGGACTCCACTAAAGGTTAAGAGGTGTAAAACTAAATCTAAAACCGTAAGAACACTATACCTATACATTAAG
>DQVH01000048.1 GCA_015661855.1 Desulfurococcales archaeon | reverse complement strand
TATGGGGGACTCTAATTCCAATTATCAATGTTAACTACTAGTTTTCAAGGTTCTATAGGGTTTCTTCTCAACTCTAAATCTTTAACTCCACCTCTTGACGGTTTTACCCTTTAAGTGAGGAGTGGGTTGGCTCCATCATAAATGGTTTTGTTGAGGTTAATTTTTGAACTCTCTCTTTAACTTGCTCCCATCTGGATACGAGCATACGCCATACTTTAAGATTATGGATACAGCCTGGGTCTGGTCCTAGAGGATCGCCTGTATAGGCGTAGGCTCTTGCTCTACATCCACCGCAAATGTAGCGGTATGGGCATCTACCGCATACTCCATGTAGTAGCTCTCGATTTCTTAGCATATTTAGTATGTTAGATTTCTCCCAAATATCTATGAAATGTTCTTCACGAATATTGTTGACACGTATGGGCATGAATACACATGGTGTTACGGTACCGTCAGGCTCTATAGCAGCGTAAATTCTACCTGCACCGCAGCCTCCTACATACTCTGCAAGTGCAGTAGTAATGGTGTTTCCTCCAGGGTTATAGAAGTGTGTTGGGATTACATTTCTACCACTACTCTCCTGTAAACTAACCCTTGAGTATTGGGGTGCTGTACTTAGTACTGTTACTCTATGTCGCTTATTTTCTCTAAACAGTTTGTGTAAGACCTTCTCCCTCTCTATAGGGTCTAAGTCTAAATCAATTATATTTGTGCCACGACCTACCGGAATGAAGTTGAAGAATACGATTTTGTGTACACCAAGTTCGTCAGCAAGCTCTATCATGTCTTCAACTTCGTCTATGTTGTAGCGTGTTATAACAGTAGCTATTGCTGTATGTAGGCCATGTTTAACAGCATTACGTACAGCCTTAATAGCTCTCTCCCATGCACCCGGTACTCCCCTAAATTTATCGTGTTTTTTAGGGTCAACTGAGTCAATACTTACCTCAACATATCTTACACCTGCCTCCTTCATCTTTCTAACAAATTTTTCATCAGCCATCATCCACCCATTAGTTGCAACAGCAACATACATATTACGCTTTGCAGCCTCCATAACAATAGTGAAGAAGTGGGGATGTATAGTTGGTTCACCACCACTCAAGGCTATAGCTGCTACTCCAGCTTCATCAAGCTGCTCTATAAGGTTAAGTTTCTCCCCTAAACTAAGCTCTGTTGTGAGAGGTAGATGTGCACACTGGTAACAGTGTGTACACTTAAAGTTACACATATTAGTAAAATTCCATACAATTAGGAAGGGGGCTGGCAATTTTTGAGGTACAGTTACTCCATAGCGTATAAGCCCCCTTATTACGAGGGTAACCCCCCTCCTTATAGCAGGATCTTTAAGGGTTTCTTCTACAACAGTGTAATCTGAGTTAGTAAGTGCAGCAAAAATCTTAATTAAACTTCTAAGAAGGAATGTATAGAAGTGAGCAATTCTACATCCCGATACCTTCTCGTTTGCTAGTTTACGTAGTACATAGTTAACAACGTATTCACCATCAACTCTATAGTTAAGATAAGACATCATCTTTCTCGTAACAGGAAAGGAGAAGGTTAGTCTTAACATAGTCAACAATATGGCGATAGGGTCTCTACCTCTCCTTTCTACCATACTCTAACGCTCCACACCTACAAAATATTAATAGTGTATATTCCGAGATTGAATATACCCAAGACTATAATATGATGCTACATGATAAAAATCTTACTTACAAATACATTAAACAGTGTAATAGTGGTTTATTGGAATGGAGAGTCTCAAACACCTAAAGCTACATGATAGGGGAGAGGTAAAACCATTAACCTAACGTATATAGAGATTAACCCAAATAGTTAGAAGATTATAGAAAGCTTAGACTGTAATACGTATAGAGCTAGTTTTCAAACATATAATTTAGCACTTGAGGCTACTATTGTTGAGTGGGTGAAATCCCAGCTCATACCTATAATGTTGTTTAATATTTAAGATCATAGTGGATTAGCTGTTCTACGGTTTTCCAGTACTATACTCTGGTTAACTACAGGTGGTTTTCTTCTAGTACTCTGAATGTAGGCTATTAAGGTACATAGCCTCTATGGAGTGTTGGGTACTATACTGGGAGTCTTACATTCTCACACTATTAGCTTTTAGATTTGAATGGTGTAACTGTTTCTGGTGTATCGTGGAAACTATTATAAGTTTGAGTTGTAACTCCTAGTAATTGATGGAGTATATGAAGGTTGTAGCGTCAGCTCCAGGTAAGATAACACTCTATGGTGAACACGCTGTTGTATATGGTGAGCCTGCTTTAGTAGCTTCAATAGATAAACGTGTCTATGTTACCTGTATTCCACGTAGTGATGGGAGATTCCGTATTTCAGCATTAAACCTCCACGTACCTGGAGTTATAGTTACCTATAGTAGGGATGGAGAGATAATTCTCGAAACAGATTATGGTAGAGTGTTATCTGCGTTAAGCTACATCAATGAGGGTTTGAGGATTACCTCAGAGTATATTGGTGAACGTAGAGGTGCAGATATAATTGTTGAATCTAGTATGCCTGTAGGTGCAGGTTTAGGTACATCAGCTGCTGTAACTGTTGCAACAATAGCTGCATACGCTAAAGCTCTAGGGTATGATCTTAAGAGAGAGGAGATAGCTAAACTCGCATGGGAAACTGAGAAGAAGGTTCAGGGAATAGCTAGTCCAATGGATACATCTATATCGACATTTGGTGGCGTAATGTACATTAGGTACTCTGGCTCAAATGTACACATGGAACGTGTTAAAATCGGTAGTGAAATACCGTTAGTTATAGGGTATGTTGAGAGAGAGGCTAAAACTAAGGATTTAGTTCAGAGAGTTTACAGTCTCAAACAGAAGTACCCTCACATTGTCGAGGCGATAATAAAGACTATTGGATCTATAGTTGAGGAGGCTAGAAAAGCACTCTATGAGGGTGATCTTGTTAGAGCTGGTGAGCTAATGAACATTAACCATGGACTACTTGATGCTCTCGGAGTTTCAACTAAGAAACTTAATGAACTAGTTTATGCAGCTAGAGCTATGGGGGCGTTAGGGTCAAAACTTAGTGGTGCTGGTGGCGGTGGCTCAATGATAGCACTTGTACTTAGAGAGCGTGTACAGGATGTATCATCAGCTATTAGGATACTTGGAGGTAAAGTTATAGATACAGCTATTGGCGGTAAAGGCTTAGTGTATGAGAGTGTAGAGAGGAGTTAAAGTTAACTATACTTCTCCATATCCCTAGCTACCTCACTTAACCCTAACTCCTCCAGTTTCTCTCTCAACGGTACACCGTTACTACTCCACCCTCTAATCCTATAGTACTCGTCTAATAGTGGTTCAAGGCGTACTGCATGACCTTTAGCTCCACCCTCACTTAGTGGTGTTAGTAGCCTCTTAGGTAGTGTATCATCCTTTCTCCTAATACCACATTTAACATTGAATGCACGTTTAATATTGAATATTCTCTCACCTATCTCTAGTAGCTGGCTTAAAGTGATATCCCATCCTGTAGTATACTTTAATGCTCTAACGATATCTGATGGTTTAACTCCAGCAAACATTGAAAACTTGCATATAACTAGTGAATCGAATACACCCATATAGTCCTGCATAGTTTTAACTATTTGTGGTTTATGTTCTGGTGAGAATCTATCTAGTTTTCTAACGAAGTCTTCTGTAAACCCTAGTTCGGGTATTACTATACCTCTCTCAATAGTGTATGCTAATGCTAGATGGCATGCTCCACGAGGCATTGTAGCGTATTGTAGTGCTAGTCCAGTCCATGCTCTAGGATCGTGCATTGGTACCTCTAATCCCTTAACGTGAATTGCATACTCCTCACTACCCTTAATAGCCTTTGATGCTCTAGCTACACCCTGTGATAGTATTCTACCTATACCCCTCCCTTCAACAATAAGCTCTATAAGTTTTAGTATAGCTTCAGCACTACCCCACTCTAGCTTAATACCTTCAGTATCTCTTTCAGTGATTAATCCTTTCTCAAAGCATTCAATAGCGAATGCTATAATACCTCCTATGGAGATAGTGTCTACACCGTAGCGTGTACACATATCGTTCGCTTTAGCAATAGCCTCTATATCTGATAGTAGGCATAGTGCACCTATTGATGCACAAGTTTCATACTCTGGTCCGTGACCTTTAATACCAGCATATGGGCCACTAGTTATCTCAATGTATCTACCACAGGCTATAGGGCAGTTATAGCATGCTATAGCCTTCTTAACAATCCTTTTAGCCATTTCCTCTCCAGAAATCTTCTCTATCTCATCCCATACACCTTTAGTCCAATTCTTAATTGGGATATCGCCAAACCTATACCCTATAAGCATATACCTATTCGTACCATACTTTCGAATACTCTCTGTATACGGTGATTTCGATATCCTCAATGTTACATCTTTACAGTACTCTACAAGTCTACCTTCATCATAGTATTCTATTTTACCTGTACCTCTAACAGCTATAGCTTTAAGGTTTTTAGATCCCATTACAGCACCTAAACCTGTTCTTCCAGCAG
>DQVH01000164.1 GCA_015661855.1 Desulfurococcales archaeon | reverse complement strand
GGTCAAGTATTGATGTTACTGTTAAGACTGCTACCAGTAATACAACTATATACTTCACTTTACTACTAGCTCTATACTTAACTACCAGTATTACTAGTGCTGAAATAGATAGTATAACGTATATTGTTGCTGGTGATGCAATATACCTCTCAACCCTCCATACTAGACCAAGGTATAGTGAGATTACTGTAAAGAACATTAGCAGTATAGAGTAGATACTAGTAGACTTTAGAAACGCTCCAACTTTAACTCTGATAAGCCTACACGTTAGGAGTAGTATTATAGGTGCTAAGGTTACTATTATAGACCAAATCCACCTAGGGAGAATGTAGAATACTGGGTAGAGTTTTGGAGTACACTTCAACACTTCTGGATAGTATTCTAACTCTACTACTCTAGGTATAGTTGGAGGCATCATTACTGAAGTTGCTTCAATAGCTAGTTCAAACTTAAGGATTTTACCTAGAGATTGGATAGCATTTAATGGCACTCTCGAAATATAGTTTAATAGTACATCTAGGTAGCCTGTTAAGTTTAGGTACAACACTGTATAGGTAGCTAATACGATGTTGTATACGGTAATAAACTTTAACATGCCGCCGCTCTTAAAGCTACCACCCTTTAGGTCTAAATAGTACGTAATTAATATGGTTATGTAGAATCCTAGTAGTACTATACCTACAACTGCATGAACCATAACCGCTAGTATACTGAATAGTAAGCTTAGAGTAATAGGTAATAGTTTAAAACTCTTAATGTACTTTACGAATAACATTATGGAGTATGCTGATAACAGTATTGATAGGGACATGGGGATTACCCAGTAACCCCAAGTTGTAATAGTTGGTATTACTGAATAGAGTAAGCCAGCTATGAAAATTCTAGTTCCACTTATACCGGTAATACTTCTTAACGCTGTTATTAATGGTATTACACCTAGAGATAGAATAGTACTTAGAGTTAGATAGTGTGATTGAGTTATCTCAATACCCGAAATAATAGCGTTTATTGCCGGTATTATCTGAGTTGCAGGGAAATACTGATAATACTTTACAAAACGCTGCATACTATAAACTAGCTTACCCTCCTCCAAAACTCTATAAGCATAAATAACATCTCTAATAGGGTCTACACCTAAAGGTATACTGTAGGTGTATGGGTATACCCTTAAACATGTACATAAAAGTATTACACTGAAAACCATTATTAGTTGACTATCTTCTCCAAATTTAAAAGCTAAATAGACTAGTGTTAGAGAGTATACGATCACTGCTAAAGTGAATAATTGTGGTGTATTAGAGTAAATACTCAGAATTATGCTTAAACATAGTGTTAACGTTGTTAGAGTGTTTAAGCTTACCCTATACAATACTATTCACCATTACAAACTCTAATTACCCCTTAACGATCATTACACTAGAATTCCTACACCATCTACCTGTATTATTTACATCGGCTAATAAATATCAACTATTTATGTCCATTATGAACTTCACCCCATTACTTAGTTTAATCACGTTTGTTAAGTGTAGAATTGTGAATTTAATTTTTAGCCGTAAAGGATTCTACATTATCACGTATTCTTGTCTACTATTTTGTATCGTGAGGCATGTAAATACTTGTGTCCACATTGTATACATAGTGTTATGGAACTCCCAGTGAGAAGGTAAACCACACATCCAGTATGATCCTAGGCTAGTGTATGTTAAGCTAATGACCAAGTATTTACAATGTAAAGAGTGAACCTAAACCCCTCGCTATTTCTTTTTTGCCTCTTACTCTCTTACTACGTGGGGTATCCTTTAGTTGCACTTATGTTAAGTGGATTAGTGAAACGTTTTGTAGAGAAATTCGTAATTGAACTAGCTCTCTTCCTCCTCTATTACCTTAATGGATTCCATAGGTTTTGTTGTAACTTTACTCCTAATAGCATTTATCATTTTAAGAGCTTCATCATAGCTGACGTGTTTAGCTGATTGTATTATTGTTGAGAGAGTACTCTTTAGTGTAGACTCAAGGTCTTGACTAGGTTGTATTACTAATTTAGTTTTCTCGAGTACTACTGGTGTAGGCTCGATAACAGCACCAACCTTAAGTATAGCTAGATCCCCGCTTACAGGCATAACTACTACTGCACCAACCTCCCTATCACCTAGGGTGATAGTGTATACTATATCGCCATCGAATGTTTCACCAAGCTTCTTTAGACTATAAGCTACAGTAGCCGCTAAAACCTCTGTAGCTTTAGCAGTAAACTCCTTAACTACTGCATCTACTTGGTCTTGCGGAATTCTCTTAAATACTTCTAGTTGAAGTGTTTCCCACTTCCATTTAACCTCTTTAGTATTCTCATCAATATCATACTCAATCCTAACCCTAATGACATCTCCTTTATCTACCTTAAACTGTTCCCCTAACCTGATTATTATTGTATAGAGAAACTTGTTAAGCTGAGCTGCTGCATAAGCTACTTTCTGAGCCCAAGCTTTATCGCGTTTAACATAGTCTCCCATTTGCGCAAATAGTGTTCTCCTAACTTTATCAGCATACGCACCTGCAATAACAAATCCAGAGCTGAGCATAGGCATGTACTTCTCCCTCAACTACACCTAACCTTTATGTAGTTATTTTGTAATTATCGAGATAAACTTTTATGTTTTTGAGCTCCCCACTATACATTATTACATGTTATGAACGTTACTTATAATATAGGAGGAGCATAAAGTTACTTGTTAATGTTTAGAGGGTTGATGAGAGGGTTTAGGTGAACTCTAGTATTTAAGTGGGGTTGCAGGATAATTCCCTTACAAGGTGTTTTGCTGTTTCCTTTACTGCTTCTAAACTTGTTAGTTTAGGTTTCCACCTGGTTTCACTAACTATCCTATTTATGTCTAGTAGCATTAATTTTACATCTCCAGGCCATCCACGACCGTTAGGTGTTACATACCTGTATTCGTATTTAACCTCCTTTAACCCCATAACCTTTACTATGGTATCTGCTATTTCCTTAACTGTTGTCCAATCCCAGTTACCCACGTTATATACTTTAACTTTCTCCCCCACTTCTAAAGTGTAATTTGTTGCAGTTAGTGTTGCATCTATAGCGTCCTCTATGTATAGGTAGCTTTTTCTCTGGGTGCCATCACCTAGAATTTCTAGTTTTCTAGGGTTTCT
>DQVH01000001.1 GCA_015661855.1 Desulfurococcales archaeon | reverse complement strand
TACTTGAACTTTTAACACCAGCTGATGTAGACATAATTGACATCTTAACTAGTAAAATAGCTGAGAGTGTTGATGAAGGAGTTGACGTTATAGTTATAGATAGTATAACACCTATACTTAAGCTGCTAGAAAAATATCCTAAGATGAAGGCATGGCTTCACACAATAGTTTACAGGATAATATAGTCGGCTAAGAACGTACTAATGGTACTCGTAGCAGATAAGTTGGTAGAGGAGGACCCTATAGTTTCATTGCTTGAGTACTTAACAGATATTGTTATCGAGTTCTACTACGACTTTAAATCCATAATCCCCTTCTCAAGGTATTTTAGGATAACAAAGTTTAGGGCAAGGCATATACCATTACTTCCAGTATACTTTATGATAACACATGATGAAATTATACCTATAAATCTAGTTAGTGAGAAGAAAGTAGAAAATGCATGGAAGAGGAGAAAACCTATACAGGTAGGTGAAGCACCATTAAAGAAATTATTCGGTGAAGAACTTAAACCCGGTACCTAGGTAGGTGTAGTAGTTAAGCAACCAGCTACAGAATTCACAATACTTCACACATGCCTAGCACTTAAGCTAGGTATTGAAGCCTTAGCAAATAATGTCAAAGTAGGATTCATATGCCATGGTTCACAGAGTTGTAGAACAGGATATGGTATTAGGCCATTAGATGATCTCTTTTCCATAGTAAGCTTACAGTAATTAAGGTTGACTTATCACAGCTAAGAGAGTCAACATATTGTGTAACCAAGGGATGGATAAGCGAGCCTTGAGAACATAGACGTACTCGTGGTTACAGGGTATGAGAGATTAGTAGAAATCTACGGTGTTAAAGAGGTTGATAGAATGATTACTCTCTATTCCCAAATAGATAGGAGGCTAAGAATTACGACATTTAGAGGCTACCGAATAAGTGGAACACAACGCGAAGCACCATCAGCAATGTATACAATGAACGACATAGTACTCGAAGTAACATTAGATGAAAAGAGAGGACACATCAACGTAAGAACTGTAAAAGCACTACATATTAGGAAGCCTATAACAATATCAAGAGCCGAACTAGAATACGCAGTAGAAGTACTTAAGAAGAAAATACAAGCCATCACAACTACTAGGAAGTAGAGTAGTCTAGGATAAAGATAAACCTACCTCAAACTTCATAATGATACACTAAAATTATCTTGGTTAGAGCCTGCTTATTTACAGAGTCTTTTAGTCATATTTTGAGTTCATATTTGTATTCTAGGAAAGGATTAGATCTTATATTACACCTCTCAAAAGCACAAGTTTACCCATTATTAGTATTTATATAAGTATTTACTAGGATAAGATGAGCTTATCTTTCGTTACATATTTTTGTTGGAACACAGATCCGCGTCTTAAAGGGTTTGTATACCAGAATTTTTATGAAGCTTTAATTATAAAACAACTTACTCTCCTTAGGGTACAAACCCGTATCTTAAAGAAATTACTACCTAAATCCTACACTATTCTTTAATTATATTCATCAGAATTTTATGTAATACCTATAATATCTAAACATAGTCTCTAGACGCATTCCTACCTTATAAGGAATTCCTATGTCCGTGTTTCTATCTCGTTATACAATTTCTCCCTAACTTCCTTCCAACCATCTTTCCTACGTAATTATATAAACATAAATATGATTTCTAAAATACTGGTTCTCGTTGTTTTATCTACATATTTCTAGATAGACAATGCATAAGTGTAGAATTGATTTCGCCTTAATAAAGTTATTAGAAATAATCACATACTATACTTTGAGAATTAATGATCATGCAGCTTCATTATATTAATTCTTCAATGATGTTAATTAAAAGAATTCATCTAGTGTTTTATAAAATCCTGCATCTCTACTACTTTTCCTCTTCCTCTTTATTACTTTAATTCCCTCCTCATTAGCTCCAGGCCTGGCAGCTTCTCTAGCACCTTTAACTCTTCTCTCCATCATACTCCAAGCAAAACCCCATAGCAGGTCAACATCTATATCAATACCTAATATTTTAGCTAGAGTCGTAGTGTTTCTAGCATCAAAAGATGCAAGCTACGTTAATGGCATAGCAATACCAGTAGACGGTGGTATGCTACACTCAATACTTTGAAAACCAGTGTTAAGGCTTAGAGAAGACCACTTGCTAGTTTCTTTCGGAGAGAAAAAGAATAGCTACTTGGTTAAAAAGGGAAAAAGTTTTGGGATTGGAGATTGCTAGGGTTGCTTTGAACTATTTTACCTAATCAACGATGCTTCCTCGAGCGATAACATGTTGTATGTTTTATAGGTTCCACCGTTATAGACCATTACCAGGTTGAAGCGTGTATCCATTATTAGTGTAATTACAGCTACCCATAGCGGCCTCGGCGAACCATAAACTTTTACGACTGTCGATGTCAGCGAGAATATTTCATTCACTGGTTTCAACGGTATTAATTTGTTCGATGGAGGATACGATAATACTGGTGGTATGTCTAGTGACATCAACGTTTCTATATCCTCTAGGCTGAGAACTTTAGGTACTGCAATACTGCTATAGAAGCCCCTATAAGGTACTACTATCTGCTCAACATAGGTTTTACGTGCAGTTATGCTGTCTGGTAAACTCTTAGCATAGATTATTGGGAGCAGGCTTAGCTTTATCCTGCTATAGCTCTTGTTGCCATCGAATAAGACAGCGTGGACAGCAATAGTAGCAACACCCGACATTATACGGTCTCCATCTAGTGATGGTGTGCTGAAAAC
>DQVH01000147.1 GCA_015661855.1 Desulfurococcales archaeon | reverse complement strand
TCACTCTATCACCATTACTTCATTACTAGTTGGGGTATACTCTTTTTGATAGTAAACCATGCTATTACTGCTATAGTTACGTTGATAAATGATGCTACAATTAGGGATGGTAGTATAGCCCAGAATAAACCCCATGATATAATCATACTAGGTAGTAGTGGCCCTAAAACGCCATTACAGAATGTTGTAACAATAATACCCACTACCCAGTGGATATGGTATACGGTAAACCTTAATACTATAGCCCAAAGAGCCATTTCACACGCTATTAGTAGGTGTATTGGTATACTCAGGGGGAAGCCTACAGTTGCAGATGTAAATAAGTGGCCTAAAGCAATAACTATAGCCCCCTCAATATAACCCCACGCTAGTGCTACAAAGTATCCTGGACATGAATCCATTGCTACAGTACCTGTAGGGCTAGGAATTTTAATTAATGCACCAATATAGCTTAATGCAATAAATATAGCCATTCGCGATAGTCTTAAAGGTGACCAGAACGACCCCTTCATACCCAACATTCCCCACCCAAACTCACCAATTATACCTATATTCGTAACTTACAGTATGTGGATAGCTTAAATAAAATCTTAGTATAATAAAAGGGTATACCTAATTCGTGAAATTAGTGTTCCCACCTAGTTTAAATGGAATAATGTAAAATAGGGGTGTTTTAAATTATCGATTATGAGTAATAGTTTAAATGTGTAGCTTCTTGGGGCTACAGCTATGTCTAAGTCTATTCTCATAAAAGATACATATATTTTAAACCCTCTATCTCCTTCAAAAGTTGAGGTATTCAAGAGTAGTATTCTCATAGAGAAGGGTGTTATAGCTGGTATAGGAGATTATGATTACGCTGACATAGTTATTGATGGTAAGGGTAAAGTTACACTGCCAGCATTCGTTAACTGCCATACACATATACCTATGACACTATTTAGAGGTGTTGTTGAAGGCCTTGAAACTATGGATTGGCTTAAAGTAGTTTGGAGAATTGAGGAGAACCTAACATCTAACGATATCTATTGGGGTGCACTTTTAGGCTGTATCGAGCAAGCTCTTACAGGTATAGGCGTTTTCATCGATATGTATTTTATGGAGGATATTGTAGCTAAAGCAGCTACCGATGTAGGACTTAATATTGTTGTTAGTGAGGGTATAATCGACATAAACGATCCGAGTAGGGGTGAAGAGAAAATTAAACAAACAGTAAAATATGCTAGAGAGTTACCATTAAAATATAATGGTAAGGTTAAGGTAATGTTTGCTCCCCACAGTTTATATGGTACACATAGGAGAACTTTAGAGACGATAGCTCAACTATCTAAAGAGTTTGGACTTAAAGTTCACATTCATGTAGCTGAATCACTACGTGAATTAGACTTTGTAAGGAGGAATTACGGTACAACACCTATAAGAGCATTAGATAGACTAGGACTACTTAATGAGAGAACTGTCTGTGCACATAGCTTTTATGTTGATGAGGGTGAAATAGATCTTATAGGGAGACGTAAAGCTAGTGTAGCACATGCACCAGTAGTCATAATGAAGCATGGTTTGAAGGAAGCACCAGTAGTAGAGTATATTGAGAAGGGTGTACTTGTAGGATTAGCAACTGATGGTCCGGGAAGTAATAACAATCTTGACTTCCTAGAGGAGATGAAGGTTGCAGCACTACTATACTCCTACGAATCGAAAAACCCACAAAAACTAACAGTACAAACAGTTATATGGATGGCTACTAAAGCTGGATATGATATTACAGGATTCAAAGGTGGTCTTGTAAGGGAGGGTTATCCAGCGACACTAACAATACTAAACTTTAGAAAGCCACATTTAACACCACTCCATAACATACCATCACACATAGTTTATGCAGCTAAAGGTGAAGATGTTGATACACTAATAGTAAATGGTGAACTAATAGTAGAAAAGGGTAAACTCAGAAAAGTAGATGTAGAGAAGGCTATGGATAAAGTTAATGAGCTATATAGGGATCTACTTGGTAGAAGTGGATTTAAACCTAGACTTAACGGTGCACCAGTAGAGGTAAAATGTAAACAAACGTATATGTAAAGGTTGTATACCATGACTAAACTGGAAGATGTATACACTAAATATTGGGATTTAATGCCACCACTAGCAAGATCATCGTATATTAGAGGTGACGTAGTATACATTCTCGACGAAACTAAACTCCCCCACCAACTATACTATATCGAGTCTAGAGATTATAGGAGATCAGTATGGGCTATTAGGGAGATGAAGACTCGTGCTGGAGGTCAAACACTAACTATAGTTAACACTATGGTTTTAGAACTTAGAAAGAACTCACACTTAGAAGGTAGAAAACTACTTAAATACATGGCTAAAGTTGCTCAAGCATTAGGTAAAGCTAGACCTACAGCACCACTACTGGGAATAGCTATGAAGGTTTATGAATGGATTGAAAGAGCATGTAATGAGGGTGGAGATATTGTTAAAGTAGTTGAAGAGGAGGCTTCAAAATTTTTAGAGACAATATTTGAAAATAAGTTAGCATTTGCACGTCACGCCGCAAATATAATAGATGACGGGTTTACAGTTCTAACACACTGTAATATTAGTGGGGGTATGGTTCTTGTAGCTCGTGAGTGTAAAAGACAGGGTAAAAACGTAAAATACATTGTTACAGAGACTCGACCCTACCTCCAAGGCTCAAGACTTACCGCATGGGAACTATCAGTTGAAGGCTTTAACGTAACACTAATACCAGACCATATGGTAGCAAGTATTATATCTAGAGGAGTTGTCGACTTAGTTATAGTAGGTTGTGATAGATGTGCAAGAAATGGAGACATAGCTAATAAGATTGGTACATTTCAAATAGCATTAGCCTGTTTCGAATACAATATACCATTCTACGTATGGGTTACATCACTAGACTATAGTATACCTACTGGAAAAGATATACCAATAGAGAGAAGGAGTGAGAATGAAATGATATACTATAATGGTCAAAGACTGTACTGTAACGGTGTAAAAGCATACTATCCAGCATTCGATATAACACCTGCAAAATACATATCAGGATTTATTACAGCTAAAGGGGTAATTCCACCAAGACTAGCATACAAATATGAGTTTCTACGTGGGGTTGAATTCTAAATGTCAATATTCACTAGGATTAGTAAAGATGGAGTGATAGTATCAACAGTTAATGGTAGAAGAAAGCTAGTTAAGAAAGCAGAAGACTTTGTAAAACACTATCTATCATATGAGATATTAGGATTATTTGATGTTGTAAGAGCATTAGTAAAGATATCAACAGTTGATAGGAGATTAACGCAAGTTTTAGAAAGCTCCTTAGGAAGTAAACACCCACTAACTATACTATCAAAAATAGTTAAAGATAGTGGAGATAGTGTGACTAAAATTCTAAACAAGATAGATAATGTAGAAAGGGATGTAGTTAATAAAGTATTAAACGATGTAGAATGTGGAGAAACAATTCTAATACATGGTGTTTCTAGTACTAAACTATTGAAACATCTTATAGGAAAGAATGTAAAATTCATACTACCGGAGTATAGACCAAGCCTAATACAAGCTAAGGTGATAGCTAAGTACCTTGTAAATAATGGAGCAGAAGTAACTATAGTTTCAGATAATATGCCAGCATACATTATGTGGGAGGGTAGAGTATCTAAATTTATAAGTGAGGGGTTAATGCTAAGCAATAACATACTATGTAGAAGTGGAGTATTAACATACTCTATAAGTGCTCATCACACTAATGTGGACACAATAATATTCTGTTTAAAAGTAAATGGTATAAAGTATACCCTCCAAGAGGTACCATTACGGCAAGATGAAAATGTAAAAGTTTTGAATGGTTTACGTATAGCACCAGTCAATATAAACGCTTTAATGGTAGACTTAGACAATATACCGAGAAAGTATATAGCTAAGTTACACTATACCGTATTATTGTAATAGATAAAATGTAACACTCTTCACTTACATACTACTAATAGAAAGTTATGTAGGGGCGTAGTAGTTGAAGGAGAATTACGCTGTAGTAGTTGAGGATTTATGGTTTAAATATGTAGCTTCAAAAGACTACGTACTTAGAGGGGTTAATCTTAAAGTTAAACCTGGAGAGTTTGTAGTTATTATGGGGCCTAGTGGTTGCGGTAAGTCTACACTGGCTTACACACTTAACGGTATAATACCACATGTCTTTAAGGGTGAGTTTAAGGGTAAAGTTATAGTTAATGGTCTTAATACATTAGAGCATACAGTTTCAGAGCTGGCTACACATGTTGGTATGGTGTTTCAAAATCCTGAAGCACAAATAGTGACAATGACTGTTATTGAAGAGTTATCTTTTGGACCTGAAAACCTAGGGTTACCTAGAGATGAGATTGAAAGGAGGATTAGAGAGGTAGTTAAAGTAGCACGTCTTGAGGGTAAAGAGTACCGTCCTACAGTATCACTATCTGGAGGGGAGAAGCAGGCTTTAGCCATAGCATCAGTACTAGCTTTAAGACCTTCAATACTAGTACTAGATGAAGTTACATCTATGCTTGACCCCATAGGTACAGAGCTTGTATCAGAAATGGTTGTTAAATTAAATAAAGAGTATGGTTTAACAATAATAGCTATAGACCATAGAGTTGAGTGGGCAGCAGAATATGCAGATAGGATAGTAATAATGGATGAAGGACAAATACTAGGTGAAGGAAAGCCTGAAGAGGTATTCTCAAGTCCAGATCTAGTACGTAAGATAGGTTTTAGAGCACCACAGGTATCAGAGTTAGCTTATGAACTAATAGATAGAGGGTTAAGTGTAAAGAAAATCCCTATATCACTCTCTGAAGCAGTAGAAACATACTCTAAACTAATAGATATGATTATGAAGGGTGAATGGAGGCCTTTAAAGAATGAGAAGTGAACCAATAATTAAAGTTGAAAACGTATACTACCGCTACCCACCCAACATTTGGGCACTTAAGGGTGTAAGCTTAAACATATATAAACAGGAGTTTATAGCATTACTTGGCCAAAACGGTTCAGGTAAAACTACTCTAGCAAAACACCTCAATGGCTTACTAGTACCAACTAGGGGTAGAGTCCTAGTAAAGGGTATTGATACTCGGAAACTTAGTGTAGCAAAAATAGCTAGAATAGTAGGCTATGTATTCCAAAATCCAGAACACCAGATTTTTGCAAAGAATATCTATGAGGAGATAGCATTTGGACTTAGAAATATCGGTGTACCCGAGGAGGAGATTGAGGATAGAGTTAGAGAGGCATTAGAGGAGGTAGATCTAAGAAAACCTCTCGATACAAATCCGCACTTCCTAAGTACAGGTGAAAAACATAGACTGGCAATAGCTTCAGTTCTAGCTATGAAACCTGAAGTAATAATACTTGACGAACCAACTACAGGTCTAGACTATAAAAGGATAAAACAGCTTATGGAGATAATATACAATCTTTATAAGAAAGGCCATACAATAATACTTATAACCCATGATATGGCTTTAGCAGCAGAATACTGTGAAAGAGCTATAATACTACATAATGGGAGGATACTTGTAGATGCACCAGCAAGAGAAGTCTTCTCAAATATAGAGCTTTTAGCACAGAGTAGTCTAAAGCCACCACAAATAACACTATTATCGATAGAGCTAAATAGGAGAGGTTACCCAATACCCAGAGACATATTAACGGTAAAGGAGATGGCTGATAAGATAACCTCTCTGCTAAAAACGTACTAACGGTATCTCCTTCACATATTTATCTCAAATAGCATACTACATGCTTAAATTAGTTAACTTATGAGTAAACTTTAAATTGAAAATAGGAGAATACTATTAACGCTAGAAAGACTAGGTGAATAGTACTCTATGCAGACACCTATCATTGCAACCTTAATATTCTCAATAGTAATCCTAGTTATTGGTGTAATACTGACTTTACTGAAAAAGCCAGTAGGTAAAGCTGTAACAGTAATGGGTGCTGGATTATTAATAACATTCCTATTCTACTACGCCTTTGTAGCTGCTGGAGTTTATGGTAAGCCTCCAGAGAAGATAGGTTATGCACTTAACATATTAGGATTGATAGTATTAGTTGTTGGTGCAGGCTTAGCAATTCACGTAATTAAGAAGATAAGATTAAAAGAGGTTACAAAGTAGGTGATCTACATATGTCTACTCCCCCAAAGGAGAAAGGTAAATGGCTAGTAATAACAGTAATTGTAGCAGTACTAGCACTAATCTTTGGTATCTGGGGAGCGTACACCTACGTAACGGAGTTTAAGTGGGGCGAACCAGAGACATGGACTCTAAGTAGGTCAATACTAATGTTGGGTTCAGGATTCTGGTTTGTCGTAGGAGCCATATTATGGATTGTAGGTACAGCATTTCTGATAATGGAGCTTGCAGGATATACTTTTATGGGATTTAAGATAACAAAGTTTAAGATTAGATGGGATTCAATAGATATAGCTATAATGGCTTTAACGGCAGCTGTATATGGAGGAGCCTTAGCGGCTACTGGAGGTTTAGTAGTAATACCCGGCTTTACATGGATTAGACCAGCAAACGCTTTAACACCTGTATTTGGTGTACTCTTTGGACTCCCCGGAGCCATCGGTACAGCTATTGGAAACTTTATAGCAGATGCATTCGCTGGATATCTAGGATGGGGTAGTATTGGTGGTTTCGTAGGAAACTTTATACTAGCATATATACCTTACAAACTAGTATCTGATCCAAGCCTTAGATCTCCAAGAGCATGGGCTGAATGCTACCTATCAATAATAATAGCTTCAGTATGGTGTTCAGCATATATATCATGGTGGCTATATATTTGGAGTCCAGGTGTTAGCCCAGTACCACTAGTAGGTCTACCACCAATAATGATATGGGGTTGGTTCTTCCCATTCGTAATCATCAACAACCTACTAGTATCAGTAATACTAAGCCCACCAATAATCTACATATTGTATCCAGTAGTTAAGAATTGGGGACTACTCTGGAAAGATAGAATAACAATATTATCGAGAAAGTAAATTTAAGTGAAAACACAAATAAACACCTTAACTCATCTCTTTTTTACCCTGGAGGTTCGGGGAGTTATGCCTTTAGAATTAGGCCTTTATATAGATAGGGATTCGTTTCTCCACAAACTAGATCCTAGAAGTAAGTTAGTAATGGTTGTTACAACAATATTTTACCCTGCACTCATAAATAACCCGTTATACTCGGGAGTATTATTCGCATTACTAATATTGATGTGTATTTTAGGTAGACTAACACTTCTAAGATTCCTCATTATAATGTATGCTACAGCTGTATTCACGATAGCGAGTTTAATATTATGGCCTATGTATATTGTTGAGGGTAAACCAATTATAAGAATTGTGTTTCCATGGGGTTGGGTTTATCAGGCAACAGATTTAGGCTTAATGTATGCTATTCATAATGTTTTTCGTATAGTTGCACCGGTAATAGCAATGATACTTTACGTTTCAGTAACTAAACCATACCATATAGTTCAGGCTATTGATAAAATGCACCTACCCTATAAGCTTGGAATGGCCATAGCTATTGCATTAAGATTTATTCCAGTAATGTTTAATGAGGCTATACAGATAATAGATGCACAATCAGCTAGAGGTCAAGAGCTTAAGAGGGGTAGTCTAATAAAGAAGATAAAGAATTTCCTACCAATATTCATACCACTACTAGTAAGAATGATAAGAATAACTATAGTGACCTCGATGAGTTTAGAGGCTAGAGCTTTCGGTTCATCGAGGAAGAGAACCTATCGTGAAGAGATTAAGTTCACTAAAAGAGATTATCTCTTCTCAACTCTATGGATAGGATTACTGATAGTAGCAGTAGTATTGAGGATAACAGGTTTAGGCTTACTACCAATAGAGTACGCTTAAACACTATTGTCTTCATGGTTCTATGTGAACTACAACATCCACATTATACTTATCTTTAAGTTCACGCTCTATCATATTGGAGATTTCATGAGCCTCCTTAACAGTAGTATTAGGTGGGAAACTTACCACTATATCGCCTTGGTATAGTCCATTCTTTACTAGTCTAAGTCTAATCCTTTTAACCTTTACACCATACTTTTCTACAGTCATTCTAACACTATTCACTAGTTTTACTGGTGGAGCAATATCACTAAGAAGTTTTATTATATATTTTAAATGGTGTTGAAGTTCATAGAGTATGTATAATGCTATTATCGTAGCTCCTACATAGTCTATAATGTAGGTATAGAGGTAACCTAAAGCTGATGCTACAATAACGATAATACTTTCAAGTACTTCACTAACTGTAAATAACCCATAGACAGTAAGGTATTCACTAACCGTTCTAGAAAGATATACTACTGAAGAATATAATAGCAGGCCTAGTAGTGCTAGTATAGGTGCTTCCTGTTTAACAGTGTATTCTCTAACATGTAATAGGTCGCAAACCACCACACCAGCAATAAAAGCGTATATAATAATAGTGATTAGTGTACCTGCAAATCCTAAACGGTAGTGTCCAAAATGGTGATCACTATCTGGAGGGATATATGCTTTAAGATAGTAGTATACTGTCGCTACAAGTGCTATAATATTAGCTATATTCGTTAGAGCATCAACAAATAAAGCTTTAGAGCAGTACAAATACCCTCCAATAAATTTAACTATGAAGCCGAGAGTACTGAGAAACACAATAACCCATAGACGCCACTTAAACATATATTTCATGTTACTCCCTACAATACTACTATATCCAGTTTAGTTTCAAAGAGCCATGCTATACGGGGAAACAATACTTAAAAGCTGTTTTAAATTTTTACTGTACATGTGCAGTTTTAAAGTAATGGTAGCATATATTCTCTTTAATTGCATGTATACTGAATATACTAAAGCTGATTCCTACTAACACTTCCACCCTAACACCGTGTTCTCTTAAGTATTATTTTTATTATTTTACTGATATCTTAGTGTTTTTGCTTTTTACCCTAGCAGATACTAGTATTTATCACGCTCAATTATTAGGTCTACTAGTTTGTTAACTATACCTTTAATATCTATCTTATTGGTTTTAAGAACATTCTCTATGTACTCTGTATTAACAGTTTTACCACTAAATACTCCTGTAAGTAGTCCAACGAGTGCTGCTATAGTATCTGTATCACCACCCATATTTAGAGCTATATGTATAGCTTTAGTTGGATCTATAGGTACTCTATAAAATATACCTATAGCTATCGGTATAGCTTCTGATGAGTGTAACCCTATACCTATTATGTCGTGTAGTTTTCTTGCACCCTTGTATGGATTTTTAGTTTTCCTCATAATCCTTACAGCTAACTTTATTCTCTCACTTACTGAAGGTGATGAGATTAACCTCCCCCTACTAGCAGCCCATCTAGCATACTTTAATGCACTCTTTAATGCTAAATCGATATCACCACTATAGAGTAGTGATGTAAAGGCTGCTATAGCTGCTGCAGCTGATAATGCTACTGATGTACTATGAGTTACTCTACAGTATAAAATAGCCTCCTCAGCTGCCCTCTTAGGATTTAATGGGTTAACTAGTCCTGCAGGTAAACTTCTAACTGGACCACCACAACATTCACCTTTAGCACCAGCTTCATCAATACTAGCTCCGTGGAGAAGCTTCTCAATAGCATATTTAGTGTCTAACCCATAATAGTATTTACTTAGTACTTTGGCTCTCTTAGCCCAGGTTACGAGTTCTCTAACGTAATCGTTAAGTTTAGGTTTACCATACTTGAGTATAATGTTTACTGTTAGCAATAGTCCTTCAGTATCATCAGTTACACTCCATGGCTTAAGAGATCTAGCTGGATGACTGGGTATAGGTTTTACAAGACCCCTTACACCATATCTTCCATAAATACGATCTATATGCTTATAGTGTAAAAGCTCTATAGGTGCTCCTAGAGCGTCTCCCACCATAAAGTTTACAAGACCAGCATAAAGTCTCCTATATAGCTCACTCTTTGAAATGCCTATAGCATTCAATTTAAAACCCAACCTCCCAGCTAGAGAGTTCACTATGCTTATCTTAATAGTTTTAAAGAATCAACTATAATACTAATACTTCAAGGGCTTAATCGCATTTTATATTAATCTCTAATGCTATACGTTTATATGTTACGGTACACTCTAAATTCAAAGAATCTAGGGTGTAAAGGTTATGGCGAAACCAATTATCTTTGGTGGTTCTAGGGGTAAAGTTCTTGCAGTAAAGATAGCTAAACTTACAGGCTTCGAGTTGGGTGAGGTTATAGTTAAATCGTTTCCCGATGGTGAAACATACATTAGGTTTATGAATGACGTTAAGGGTAGAGATGTCATACTAGTTAATTCTGTACATCATAAACCAAACGATATACTAGTTGAACTACTTTTCGAAATAGAGACTTTAAAGGATCTTGGTGCAAAAAGAGTTATAGGTGTAATACCCTACTTCGCCTATGCAAGACAGGACACAAGATTTAATCCTGGAGAGGTAGTAAGTTTTGAAATAGTAGCACGTATGCTTGAAAGAGCAGGTTTAGACGAAATATATACTGTAGACCTACACCTACATAGAGTTAGGGATATATCTGAAATCTTTAAAATACCAGCATACAACCTTACCGCAGTAAGAGATCTAGTTAAATATGTAAGTAAACACTATAAACTTGAAAAACCACTAATTATAGGACCCGATGAGGAAGCTGAACAATGGGCTAAGATTGCTGCTGAAACACTAGGAGTAGACTATGACGTATTAGAGAAGAAGAGGATTAGTGCTGAAGAGGTAGTAATAGAAGCTAGAACAGCTAATGTTAGGGGTAGAGATGTAATAATAGTGGATGACATAATTAGTACTGGAGGAACTATGGCTGAAGCAGTTAAAGCATTAAAGGGTCTTGGAGCAAGAAGTGTAGTAGCTACATGTACACATGCACTACTAGTAGGAGAAGCACTCTACAAAATATTAAGAGCTGGAGCAGAGGGTATTGTGGCATCAGATACTATACCGAGTCCAGTAAGCTATGTAAGTGTAGCACCGATAATAGCTAATGCTTTAATGAGGAGGGTAGGGAAGGAATAAGAGCATACTCGTAGTGAACACTTATGAAAATATCCGTAATATCACTAGACTTTGCAGGTGTAATAGTATCTAAAAGTTTTATTGACTACTTCTGGCTCGAACTAGTACCCTACGCTTATTCACTTAGACATAGTATACCATTAAGTAAGGCTAAAAGTACAGTTTATGAGGAGTATGAGAAAGTGGGTAGTAACCGTATTGAATGGTATCTAGTAGACTACTGGGCTAAAAAGTTTAGAATAGAAGAGTATATACCTAAACTATTGGATATAGCTCGCTCAAAAATAGTAGTCTATAATGATGCTCGTGAGGTAATACCTAAACTAGCTAGTAAGGTAAGTAACATCATTATAGCAACTAATACTTCAATAGAGTTTATCAATCTATTCTTTGACGCCTATCCCGAATTCAAAAGGTATATTAAGAAAGTATACTCATGTGTTTCACACTACAATATGCCACACAAGACTAGAGAATTTTACGAAAGCATAGTTGAAGATCTACATATTAAACCTGAGGAAATACTCCATGTAGGTGATGACCCTATATACGACTATGAAATCCCAAAGAGTATAGGTATTAACGCTATAATAGTATGCAGGAGTAGAGGAAAAGTATTACACGGTAGAAATGTAATATCTAGTTTGAAAGAGCTACTAGGGATTATTGAAGAGTTGAATATAGAAACTAGGTTAAATTAATACATAATAGTAATGTGAGTTTAAATGAAGATTTGGCTTGACGCTCTTACACCAAAACAAGCTATCCTAATGGCGTCGTTTCTTCGAGAATTACTTAAACATGGGTATGAAGTCTTCTTAACTACTAGGAAGTATGAGTATACGGAAAGCCTACTAAGAATGCTAAATACGGAATTTTATAGTGTAGGTAGACATGGTGGTGGTAGTTTAAGAGGTAAACTCCTAGCTGATATCACTAGAATGCGCATGTTAACTAGTATAGTTGTAAGGGAGAAACCAAACATTCTCATAGCCTATACTAGTCCTAGTGCTTTTAGAGTAGCTTTCGGCCTAAACATACCTATTATAGCGTTAACCGATACACCACATGCAGATGCTGTTAATAAACTGACATTACCTCTAGCTAAATGGATTATAATATCAAAATATGTAGGGAGAAGTGAAATAGCTAAATACATAATAGCTAATAGTAAACTCATAGAGTATGATGGTGTTGATGAGCTTGCCTGGCTTAAAGATTTCAAACCAGATAGTAGTGTACTAGAGAAGTTAAATATATCACGTAGGGAAAAGATTATAGTTTTTCGCCCTGAAGAGGAGAAAGCAGCATACTATAGGTTTAAAACAAGCTACATCCCAGTATTAAAGGGTATAATTGACTATGCTGATAAGATTATCTTCTTTCCACGATATAAATCCCAGATAGCTAGAGTTAAAAGAGTATTCAAGGATAGAATAGGTGAAAGTATAGTTATACCAACTACCGCTATAGACACTAGAAGTCTATACACTTACTCATCACTTGTAATTTCAGGTGGAGCTACCATGGCCCGTGAGGCAGCACTCCTCGGTATACCCTCAATATATTATTTCCCTCTAGAATTAAGTATCAACAGGTGTATTAGAGAGTGGGGTTGCCCATTATACCACTGTAGGGAGGTAAGTGAAATCGTAGCGTTAGCTAAAGAGATATTAAGTAACCCACAGAAATACCGTACTGATACCAGTAGAATTGTTAGAGAGAAAAAGTCTCCAATAGAGGCTGTCTTAAGAGTACTTAGTGAGTTGAACTAGAATGAATGAGAATAGTTACTGGGAGATACTTAGCAATATTATTACATTAGACTTAAACTTAAGAGGGGTAGTTAATGAACTAGATAGAGTTTTAAAGCAGTTAAAGGGTAGAGAGTATTTAAAAAATGTATGTTCGAGAGTATCTAGTAGACTTGATTATGGAAGTGAAGTCTTCATATTTACAGGTTTCCCCATACCACCTCTATACCGTTTTGAAAGTGATGGACCTATAGGGGCTATTGTATTAGCTAGAGCACTACTCCACTTGAATGCTAAACCGCTAATTATCGTTGAGAGGAATCTTTTAAGAGTTATTGTAAGGCTAGCTCTATCATTAAAGTTGAGAGTTAATGTAGGGGGAACTGTAAGTAAAGGTGTAGGTGTTCTAGGAGTTAATCCAAGTGGTGAAGGCGAGGAGCAAATACTACGCTTACTCTCACACTTCCACCCCTCAATAGCCATTTTCATTGAGAAACCAGGTCAGTCAATTAATGGTAGATATTACACTATGAGATTAGAAGACATATCAAATTACGTATTTAAAGTTGACCAAATAATTCCCTTAACAAGTAAATTGAACATATTAACGGTAGGTATTGGTGATGGAGGTAATGAAGTTGGTATGGGGATACTCTACAAGCTTTCACCACGAGTTATTACAGTAACAAGAACAGATGAGTTAATTGTCTCAACAATTTCAAATTGGGGTGTATATGCATTAGTAGCTGGACTTAGTTTTATTAGAGGAGTTATAGATATCCTACATAAACCTGAGTATGAGGAGCTACTTATAAGAGAAGCTACAAAGCTAGGGTTAATAGATGGTATACTTAGGTGTAAATCGTTTAGTGTAGATTCATGTCCTCTAAATATAAACAAACATATTGTAGGATTACTTAGAAATTACACAATAAGATACATTAGGTGTTAAGGTATTGGTTAAAGTAGGTTACACAATATGGTATGGTGACCATAAATATCTTGAAGACAGGATTAGGCGAGTATACGAGTTAGGATTCAACTATATAGAGTTATCACTAGACTACCCATGGCCCTACATTAACACTGATAAATTTATTGAATCCATACGTAAAATTGTGAAAGAATACGGATTGGGAGTTGCAATACATGGCCCATGGAGGGATATTAGGTT
>DQVH01000053.1 GCA_015661855.1 Desulfurococcales archaeon | reverse complement strand
CACTACCAAATGATATAACCAGTAGTATAATAAGTGTGGGTAATAAGATTAGAGAGTGCTTCAACGAAGCTGTAAAGTCATTACTCGAGAAAAATAAGGAAATAGCACATAAAGTACTAATTATGATGGAGACAACAGTCAACAAGAGTATTGAAAGCGCAATTAACAAGTTTACATTAACGCAACTCGACTTCAAATCAGTAATATCACTTGGACTTATAGGTGATAGTCTTAAAAGAATACTAGACTATAGTATGGACATTGCAGAGTTAACAATTGATGCAACAGCATAACCTAAATCCAACTTTAATTTAAACAATTAAACTCTAAATTCAACTAGGAATTCATTCATCATATCTATTTCTAAATATTCTAAATAAAAGTTAGAAAAATATATTTTTAATCTGCAAAATAATCCTATGTTATTAGGCAGAATAGACAGCAATAATTTAGTGTAGGTGTGGAGTTTTGGATATAAGTAGAATGATAGTTAAACGGGGTGTACATGTCTATGGACTCCTTATAGTTATTGAGGGGTTTATGAAGAGGATAGAGGAGGTATTGAGGAGGATAAGCGGGGTAGTATCCAATATATACTTTGTTAACTACCATCCACTACCCAATGATAAGTCTAGGTTAATAGTATACTTTGATGTTAAAGACCCCAAAGTCATAGACGAGATGGTCAGTGATATTTTGAGGCTGGGTTTTGTTGAAGATGTAAAGGTGTTGAAGCCTAAAATTCCAGGTTTACTAATAGATACTGAAAGCTTTCCACTGAGAATGGGGGTTAAACAGAGAGCTATAGTTTTTGGAGACATCATATACAGGGGGTTACTGAGGGAGTCTAGAAGAAGATTTGGAAGTACCGCTGAGGCATTCTTATTCTACCTAGGCTTATTCAGCGGAGAAGAAGCAGCTAGAAGTGATATGGAGTTAGCATTCCAACTAAACATTCGAGACCCAGTACTAGTATTTTCAACGATAACAGCACCCTTAATGAAAGCTCTAGGCTACTGTAGTATAGAAATAGTAAAAATAGAACCCGAAAACACCAGTATTATTAGAGTGTATGATTCATTTGAGTGTGAAATAGGTAAACCCTCAGATAAACCCTTCAGCCATTTCCTAAGAGGGTTTATTGCCGGCTTATTCTCAGGATTATTTAAACAGAAATACACCGTTAAAGAGACTAAGTGTATAGCTAAAGGAGACCCATACTGTGAATTCATAATCACAAGAGTACAGCCAGTTCTGTGAGAACTGAGGGAAAAAGAGTTAGCCCGACGGAACCCGCTTTCATCCAAGCCCGAGACTCGGGCTAGTCAGCGGGCGAGGGCCGCCGTAAACTATATATTAATACTAGCCTTATAAACCTTTAAAATACTAAAACATTATATCACTATCCTTTTTTCACCCTTCGCTAGTAACTTTAAGGCTTTAGGTTTAGCCGGACACGCGTTTACACATCTACCACAACCTATACATAGTTCCATATTAAATTCTGGAGTATTCTCCTTAGTTATCTTAATTGCTCCTGGAATAGGACATACCTCATAGCATATTAGGCATCCACCCTTAGTTGCAGCGATACATCTGTCTTTGATCCAAACTACACTTCCAAGCTTTATAAGTGATGTATCAATTAATTGTAGAGCTCCTGTAAAGCAAACTCTAATACATGGAGGTTTGGGTTCACACCTGCCCTTAACAGCTTCACATGGTGCTCTTAAGGGATTTACTCTAGGTGTACCATACTTCTTCAGGCCATAAAGTATACTACATCTCTCCAATGTACCTGAACCTGCAACTCTACAAGCTTCAATACATAAATTACATTTAATACATAACTTTAAGAACTCATTCTCAACTACAGCTCCAGGAGGTCTAACTACACTACCTCTATCCAAAATAGCTCTAAGTATATTACCTAATGCAATTAACTTTTTAGCCACGTACTATTCCACCATACTGTTAAATTACTTCACGAATTACGTTTATTTTTTCGGGATTGGCTGTACCTAAACCCATTTTCTCAGCTTGAACTATATGCTTTACACTATACAGTTCTCTTACTGGATCTTTAACACCCTCTAACTTAAAGAGTTCAAGTGCTGCAATAGCATCCGCTGCTACTGCATCTTTAGAGACTATTATCATATTGGCTTTAATCATTTCTCCATGACTAGGCCCTGTAAACGCCATAACATCTAATGCATCTACTACGGCTATGTCAGGTTTGAAAACAGTATTCAAATCCACTATACACTGATGTAAATCTAGAATATGGAATCTACCTTTCTCGCTGTCTGGTAGTATCCCCATCATATTTTTTAGTGAAATTGTCACTCCAGCTTCTACATGACGTTTAAGTTTAGGTATACTAATTATTACATCAGCTTCATAAGCTAATCTATAAACTTTAACGGTTTTTAATTTTAAACCGTAAGTTTCAACTGTAACTATATCCCCGCTTCTCTTGAGATCAACTATATCAACGTTATATTTTCTAGCTATATTGTATAACCCTGTAATCTCAAAATTGTATGATGTATCACTCCCCCTAACTGCACTCTCAGCTATAATTATTCTTCTTGGATTGTACTCTTTAACGACTTTTACTACAGCTTCTACAACTTTAGGATTAGTATTTGCCTCTACATAGCTAAATCCTACATTAGGTTTAATTAGAATAGTTGAGTCAGACCCTATAATATCACTAAGTCCGTCAAGGATATTAAAGGCTCTTCTAACCATTAATTCAATATCCCTTCTAGGAGACTTTACAATAACAACTTTTGGCTTCGCAATTTTCCTAATACTCTTTCTAGGCTTTAACACTTTACCTCTAAAAAATGGTAAAAAACCAACTATAGTGTCCAGTCCCGTAAGTGTTACCACCCTGTTAAATTTACTATAATTGAACTTAAACATGGCAACCACGTATTAATATTCAAGATTAACTGCTGAAGAGTGTGAGGATGTTTATCAACCATAACTGTTAAATATTAGGTTAAAGACGATATTGAAAGTGTATTTTCCAGTTAGAAACAGAGGATAGTATTCTTATTCCTAGTGTGCTCCCTTCTTTCTACCACACCTTCTAGCTGCTATGTGACCTACTTTACGGCCTGGAGGGGCATTACGTGATACAGTAGTTGGAAATGATACACTTTGGTGGCTTCCACCACCGTGTGGATGTGATACAGCGTTCATTGCTACTCCTCTAACTCTTGGCCACTTTCTAGCTTTAACCTTCCATTTATGATAGGCTGCTCCCGCCTTTAATAGTGGTTTCTCTATCCTTCCTGCTCCTGCAGGTACACCTATAGTTGCTCTTGAATCATTTGGTACTAGTGTTGTCTTACCTGAGGGTAACTGTATTATTGTTTTACCACCAGATCTCCCAAGTATTGTTGCGTACGATCCCGCCTGTCTAGCTAGTTTACCACCATCATATGGTCTTATCTCTATATTATATACTGGTGTTCCCTCCGGAATCTTCCCTACGGGTAGTATATTACCGGGTTTTGGTTCAGCATCAGGCCCTATCTGTATAGTTTGACCTACATACATGCCTTCACATGCTGGTATCTGAAATTCTACACCGTTCTCCAATACTATTTTAGCTAGTGGCGTCCATCTACCAGGGTCATGAATTAACTCTACAACTTTACCTATAAATGTTTGATCTGCTGGAATATTTGTTGGATACTTTGCAGGGCCCTTTCTAAGATGGCTGGGACTACGAAATGTTGGAGACCCTCTTCCCTGCCTTTGTACCAGTATCCGCTTACCCATATTCTACCAGCCACCAATCTCATACTATACGCTACTCATAGTATAATACTACCCCCTAATAAACTATTTCGTGCTATACAAGTAGCTAAGACTTCACCATACAAATTCAAGTATATTCAGTTATTACTTTACATAACGCTACTTTAACTTCCACTCAAACCATATAGACTGAAATTTAGAGTAAAAAGTAGAATGTATATTAAGGGTACTTACTGTTTACTCCTTCCTCATCAAGTAACAGTATAGAATTTCTTGGTAAGGTTTTCGTAGTGTTGAGGGTAACAGATAGATAATGTATTTAAATTTAATATTATTTTAGGAGGTAGCCGCGCTATATTATGTATTTATTTAGTATATTTTGTGGTTTACCTGTCTGTACTATTCTCCCCCTATCTAGTATTATGACTTTAGATGCCATTGTTAATGCTAAGAGTGGATCGTGTGTAGCTATGACTATGGTTGTTTTACCTTCATCTCTTACCTTCTTAAGCACTTCAACTACTTGTCTACGTACAGCTAAGTGTAAATTAGCTAGTGGTTCATCTAGAAATAGATAATTAGGGTTTAATATTAGTGCCCTAGCTAATGCTACTAACTGTTTTTCACCAGTAGATAACTCATTAGCCTTCTTATCGATTAAATGTAATATGTTAAGTTCCTTAGCTATTTTAATTACTTTCTCTTCAACTTCAACTCTACTATAACCTCTGATACGTAAACCATACCCAATATTATCTGCTACTTTACCCTTTAGTAGTATTGGTTTCTCATGGACATAGACTATTCTACGTCTATACTTTACCTTCTCCTGCTCACTTAAACTCCAGTAGTCAACTCCATCAACAATAACTTTACCTTTAACAGGCCTATATATACATGATGCAATCTTTAGTAATGTTGTTTTACCACTACCATTAGGTCCCATAATAGCTATTACATCTCTATCGAATGATACACTAACATTCCTAATTACATAGTTATTACCTATATAGCTAAACCATATATTTCTCAACTCAATCATTGAGTCCCCCTCTTAATGAACCTAATACTAAGAATTACAGATAGTACAATTATGAATAGTAGTAAGCCGAGAATCATAGCTACATTAAACTCACCCTTTTCAACCTCTAAAGCTATAGCTGTAGTGAGTACTCTAGTATAACCCTTAATGTTACCACCAACTATTAATGCTACACCAAGTTCACCAATAGCTCTAGAGAAGCCTATCAACGATATAGTAAGGATATCGCCTGAAACTTCTCTAATTACAGTCTTATATGCCTGACCTCTACTAGCACCTAGTGATAAAGCTAACTCCCAATACTCAGCAAGTGCTTTAGTGAAGACTTCATACATTAACGATACTAGTAGTGGTGTTATGAGTATGGCCTGACCAATAACAATTATTTGAGGTGTATAAAGTAATTTTAGGAATCCTAGTGGGCCACTACGGCTGAAAATCAGGTATAGAAGTAAACCTACAAGTACTGTTGGGAGTCCTAGAAGAGCATTAAATACACTAATGATAACACTTTTTACTCTATGCTTCATAGACGCCATTCTTATTGAAAGTGGGATACTCCAGGTTAGAGCTAGAATGGTTGCAGACATTGATATAAAAAAGATCTTAACGCTATTTCACATATCTCACTATACATAAGTATCTACACCTCCTCTGCTAATTTCTTCCAATACCTCCTAAGCTCCACCTCTTTACCCTTTGCTGGATAAAATAGTGGCTGCCCGAATTCACTCTTACCATATAAACTTATAATCTTCTGCCCCTCATTTGATGTTATGAATTCAAGGAATAATTTAGCTAGCTTATAATTAACGTTATACTCTTGGGGATTAACTATGTAAGCACTATATATGTTAATTAAATCTACACCTCCACTAACTAGTATTTCTAGTTCACCTAATACTCCCTCACATTTAAGTTTAAGGAACGTCCCTACATCACTTAGTGTGTAAGCTCTCTTCTCATTAGCTATTAATAGTGTTTTGGCCATTCCAGTACCAGACTCAATATACCATTCTTGCCCTCTAGGGTTAAGCTTTGCTTTTCTCCATAAACTCAACTCTCTCACATGGGTTCCAGAGTTGTCACCTCTACTAATGAATAGGGCTTTACCCATAACCCCCGCCATGTATATTCTCTTAAATGCACTAACAGGGTTAGATAACCCTCTAATACCTGCTGGGTCATCCCCCGGTCCTACAATAACAAAGTAGTTATAAGCAATAATACTGCCATCAATTAATATCCCTCTATTAATATACTCTCTTTCAAGTTGAGGAGCGTGAACAAGAACCATATCGATGTCGCCTTTAGCTGCAAGCTCTAACGCTCTACCACTACCAACAGCAATAAACTGAATAACAACATTAGGATAGTATTTCCTAAATTCATCAGCTAACTTCTCAAGCAATCCTGTAGCATAAAGACTTGTTGTAGTAGAAACCCTAAGTATACCATCTATACTATCAGAGTAAGTAAACACATGCAATACCATAAACCATAATATCGCTATCGTTATATTGAATAATACTATTATAATACCTCGCAAAAGTATTGTCACCTGCCCTCAAGTAACGGGTAACGATATATAAGTATTTCCATTCGAAGTATTTTAAGATGTTAGATTAGGTTAGGTAGTGCTAGGTCTCCTCTTATTTTCAGGTTTTCACCTATACTATAACCTATCTTCAGAGCCTTACTATTAGCCTCTTTATCTTTTACGTTATCTACTAGAATTTTTAGTGCTCTCTCATATGGAATATTGAGTAATGGTAGTAGAATACCTAGTGTTGCTGTGTTAACGTATTTTTCTAAATTATATTTAGTTAAAGTTTCATTTAAGGGGAT
>DQVH01000162.1 GCA_015661855.1 Desulfurococcales archaeon | reverse complement strand
TGAAGAGAGAAAAGGAAGCTGATATAGTTAGGAGGAGGATAGTAGAATTCCTAGAATCAGCTTCAACAACACTAACTCCAGATGAGAGAGAAGACTTATTCCATCTAGTTAAAAGACTCGACACAATACCAGACTGGATTAAGGAAGCTGTAAGAATACTAACAATAATACCGTACCTTGAAATACCAGTAGAGTTAAGGGAGGGATTTGAAAAGCTAATTAGAGTAGATATTGAGATAGCAAATACACTATGTCAAGCAGTAAAGGCATTATTTAATGGAGACTATAAGAGAGCGAGTAGTCTAGCTGAGAAAGTGGAGGAGTTAGAGGAGAAAGCAGACAGTATCGATATCAACAATAGGAGTTTACTAGTAAAATACTCTAATAAGATAACGCCAGTAGGCTTAGTGGTATTACTCGACGACTTCAACCACGCACTAGAGGAGGTTGCTGACTCATGTGAGGATACAGCAGACTATATAAGAGCTATAGCTATAAGGAAAATGTAGACTAATAGATTGGTGGTGTAACGTATAAGAGTATTCTCAGAAATACCGCAGACATTAAAGCTACCACAGGTACTGCAGCAGTCCATACGGTAATTATCTTTATCAACAACTTTATATTAACATTTCTTACACCCCTAGCGAAACCTACACCTGCAACAGCACCAACAATAGCAACAGTTGTTGAGACTGGTAGTCCAAGCCTTGTAACAATAAGTACAGCTATTGAGGCAGAGAATTGAGCTATAAAAGCTGTTTGAACAGTTAGTGTTGTAATCTTCTCTCCAAGAGTTTCAACAACACGATAACCCCACATGAGAACACCTATAGCTATACCTGAAGCACATAAAGCTAACACCTCTAACGGTATACTAACAGTTGAGGGAATTCTATGTTCAGAAGCTATAATGAGTACACCTGTTAACGGCCCTGCAGAGTTAGCTACATCGTTAGCTCCATGACTAAACGCCATAGTTGCAGCAGCCATTACAAGAAGTACTCTATACGTAAACTTACTAGCCTCCTCAACCTCCCTAGGCATTTTATATTTAAACACGATATAGTATGGGATTGAAAGTATAATAACCACTAGTATCGAGTATTCAATTGCAAACACTACATCACTAGCCTTCAAAGTCTTTACTGATAGAAGGAATACCGATGTAAATATAAATGTAGAGAAAAGTATCGTCGACATTAAGGGTAGTCTACTAGTAGACATCTTATTCATATACTTATTCATGAGAGTATATATACCTACAGCTATTAAGCCACTAAAGAATGGTAGTGTATACCAGGAAAACAATATAATTGATACTCTACTCCAATCAATAACTTGTGGTCCTAGAGTACCTAAACCTAAACCCATAACTCCACCAACAATAGCTTGAGATATAGACATAGGTATTCTAAACCATGTAGCAACAATAACCCATATACCTGTAGCAATTAAAGCACAAAACATACCATACATTACAATGTATGGATTTGAGTACACATGGATATCAACAATACCCTTAAGTAGTGTTTTTGAAACAAACTTTCCAAAGAGTATTGCACCTAGAAAATCGAATATAGCTGTTAATATTAAGGCTCTTCTCAAAGTTAAAGCTTTAGAGCCAACAGCAGTACCTATAGCATTAGCTGCATTGTTTGCACCATTAACCCATGCCACTAGGAATGCTGCTAGTGAGGAAACAATTATCCACATTAGCATAGCGCTCATACCTCCATGTAAACACTTAGCCAACATTCTTATATAGTCTATATTCTAGTATATACACTATTGTGGTAGCATAGCTAAGACCACATATAAACCTACCTATTAGGAGTACTCTACGTTACAAGTTTACAGCTTAAAAGCAATAGTTAAATTATCTGAAATCGTGATATATGAGTGTATCTAGCTCTCGGTGATAGTGGGAGTTGGAGTATATTCCTCAACTAATCCTCTTAATACTTATAGCGAAACTTATAGGTGAAGGTGTTAGGAGGGTAGGAATCCACCCTATAGTTACAGACGTATTTACAGGTATACTGTTAGGACCATTTATTCTAGGATTAGTTAAACCAACAATAGAGTTAAAGGCTTTAGCAGATTTCGGTTTAATACTATTAATGCTCTATACCGGGTTAACAAGTGATTTTAAAGCGATATTTGGTAGGGGTAAAGTAGTCTTTATCACTGGGTGTATGGGTGCCTTCACAACAATAGCTATAATATTCACTACATCTATACTCCTAGGCTTACCCCTAATAGTCTCCTTCATAATATCAATAGCATTATCCAGTACAGCTACAGAGATTTCAGCGGCAATTCTGAGTAGGGAGAGAGTGAATAAGGAGGTAAGTAGTATACTTATAGGGGCATCATTTATCGACGACATTATAGCAGTATACCTGATAAACCTGGTAGCTTCCGGTATTAAACTAGGATTTGAGGAAATACTTTACACAACAGTTAAGATAGCTCTATTCATAGTTATAGTGATTAAGCTATCAGGAATTATAGTTAGAAAGTACTGGAAATACCTATACATAATATTCTCGGATACACCGAGAACACTAATATTCTCACTAATAGTAGCGTTTACACTAGCCTTTATAGCAAGAGAGATTGGTTTAAGTGAAGTTGTTGGAGCATATCTAGGAGGTTTAATGGTTAGTAGGATTAGAGAAGTTCACGACCCCCTCCTAATCAACGTCATTAGGCTTTCAAGTCTAATAGGTGAGGTAAGGTTTATGCTTGAAACAGTTTTTACAACACTATTCTTCATATACGTAGGGTTACTATTCAACCCAGATATAGCTAAAGTAAGTATAGTGTTAATGTTAATACTAATAGCTCTAGCATTTACTGGGAAGTTTATTGGATGCTTTATATCACTAATACTACTAGGGTATAGTAGGAAAGTAGCTCTACTTGTTAGTGTAGGTATGGAGGGTAGGGGTGCTCTAGAGACAGCTATACTCAGATTTGCACTAGAAAGTAAGATGATTACAGCAGAAATATATGCAACAATAGTAACGGTACTACTAGTAACATCAATTATAACTCCAATACTATTCCATTACGTCAACAAAAAGGTAATGGTATGAAATAGTAGAATTCTACTAGACACCCAATGTAGTATAGTGTTTTAACTAAAGTTTACTGGTTTAGGGTAATGTACTTCTCTAACTCACTTATTACAAAGCTTAAACCCAACTTTTCCAATGTACGTTTACGCGGTACACCTCTCTCATCCCAACCCCTAACCTCATAGTACCATGAGAGTAGCTGGTTATAACCTTCCATACTAAGTTTTGAGCCCTTTAGTGGACCCTTAGTTAATGGTTCTTCAAACCATCTTGCTGGCGGTATATCCATATGTCTACCCCAGTTACCATGGTACTCTCTAATCCAGAATGCCCTAATGAGTGAGTATATCCTATCACCTATAGTGTAGTAGTCGTTAAGTGTTATAGTATAGCCTGTTGCTAGTTTAAAGTATTTTAGATACCAGTCTAGTTCGAATCCAAGTTCAATCCATGGTAGTCTACATACCACTAATGTTTCGAATATACCACCCCTAATTCTCTGAAACTCAATCACCTTTAACACTTTATCTTTAGCTATCTTATATCTACCATAACTTATCTCCCACAATATAACCCATGCATCCTTATGGTGTGCTCCTATAGGTGAAGTTGAGAATGCTAATGCCATACCCGGTGCTGCATGACAATTGTATGCTGATATCTCTAAACCCTTAACGTGCATTGCCCACTTCCAGCTATTACCACCGAGTCTTCTCGAAGCCTCTCTAACACCCTCAGCTAGTAGACTACCTATACCTCTACGGTAAACTATGTCGTGTATCAACTCTACAGTCTTCTTGAAATCACCCCACTCTAGGGTATAGTCTTTAACTATTTTCTTCTCACAAGCCTCCATGAAAAATGCTATAGTGCTACCTAGTGATATTGTGTCAACACCATACATATCGGCTAGTCTATTGAGTACTGCAACTCTCCCTAAATCACCTAACCCTATATTTGATCCAAGCATTGCAACATTCTCATAGTCTAGTTCTGAAGCTTTACCCTCAGCATCCCTAACTACATTACCACATGGCATACCACAGTATGGACAGCATTTCTGAGCAATCTTAATTTTCTCCATAGTGAAACCATCAATCCTATCGGCATACTCGAAAACACCCTCCCTAAAATTGTATGTTGGTAGAACACTAACCCTCTGAGCCCACTCAATAGTCATCATAGTTCCCTGTCTAACCCAGAAATCGTAGCCACTCCTAGACTTTAGTGAAGTATATCCTTCACCTCCAAGCCTCTTAAGCTCTTCAGGGCTATCTACAGGTATATCCTTGGTACCCTTAAATACTACTGCTTTAAGCTTCTTAGATCCCATAACAGCACCTAAACCGGGTCTACCACCACTCCTACCCTCCTGAGACATGATAGTAGCGTATTT
>DQVH01000154.1 GCA_015661855.1 Desulfurococcales archaeon | reverse complement strand
TTGCGGCCTCTGTGTATCAAGGTGTAGACAGGGTGCACTAGAAATGCCGCTATAGCATAGAGTGCTAGCTAAAAGCACTATTCAACACCTAAATTCCATTTTCCATTAATGGGCTGCAGTATAGCTAATTGTGAAATGATAGCTAATATCGAGCTTAATGAGGGTTAAGCTGAAAACTCTCTGAAATTCTAAGTGAAGAATAAACCGAAAGATAAGAAGAGTTATACTTAATGGAGCAAGCCTATTCATAGTCAATGTAAACTATGGACATGTAAGTGACTTCAATATTGAACTTAGGGATAACGATATTATAGTTAAGTCTCCTACTAAAAGAGAATTCCTCCACTTTCAAGTTTATCCCTAAAAATGTTTTGAGAAGTATTATTTAGGGTATTTTGAACTATAACTGGCTAGCGTAGTAGGAGGACCTCTACTTGAATATGTTTTCTAGAGCCTTAGCCTCTTCAGGTGTTAATCTTTTTGATCTAAATAGTCTAGTACTGAAGTATCTTGCTGCATAGTCTGGTAGTACTGTAACTATTTTCTTATAACCATATTCTTTAGCAAGTTTTAATGCTGCAACAACATTTGCACCCGAGGAGATACCTACAGGTAGACCCTCCTCTCTTGCAAGTCTCCTAGCCATAGTAATTGCTTCATCACTTGATACTAGAACCCATCCATCAATTAGATGTCTATACCTACTTATGATATTTGGTACGAATCCGTCACCTATACCTTCTATTTCATGGCGTCCCCATAACCCTTTAGCACATGTAGGGCATTCAGCTGGCTCCATCCCGTAAACTTTTATCTTAGGATTGGCTTCTTTAAGTCTCTTAGCTACACCAATTAATGTTCCACCAGTTCCAACACCTGCTACAAAAGCGTCAAAATCTACACCTATTTGCTCTATTATCTCTTTACCTGTAGTTTCATAATGTGCTTTCACATTTGCCTCATCATCCCACTGGTCGAGAGCACAGTATTTGTCTGGATTTTCTCTCTCAAGTCTCTTTGAATACTCAAGAGCTTTACCGGCATCACTTTCTCCCCCAGGCGTAAAGACTATGTCAGCACCAAAATGTCTTATTAGTAGTCTACGTTCGAAACTCATCTCTTCAGGTATTACTATTAACACTTTGTATCCTAGAAATGCCCCAAGTGCCGCAAAGGATATACCAGTATTACCTGTTGTTGCAACAACTATTGTCATACCGGGTTTTAGCTTTCCCTTTCTTTCAGCCTCCTTTATCATATAGTATGCCATTCTATCCTTAACACTACCAGTGGGGTTCATAAACTCACATTTAGCCCATACCTCAACGTCCAAACCTGCAGTAACCTTATTCAATTTAACTATGGGTGTATTACCTATTAATTCTAAAACGCTTCTTGCAACTCTCAACATAATCACCCCGAGAGTTACATAATCTAACAGGAACACTCTATCTATAAAAGGTATTGTTAACAAGTCGAATTAACTCTATAGAGTAGTATATTTAGGTAGTTTTATTTGGGGATTGGAAAAATAGTGAAAGGTAATCTGGATAGGTTATGTTGATTCTGATTTAAGCCTTTAACTCTTTTTCCTTTTAAGTTCAATTACGTCTATTTGGTATTTTCCATACTCTAGCAGTCTACTCCATAGCTTTTCTGCTGACTTCTGTGATGTTTTTTCAACTTCCTCTTCATCTACTGATAGTACTTTACGATTCTCCATGAGTATTCTTCCATTTACTATAACTGTTTCGACATCTCTACCACATATAGCGTTAACTATGTGTCCATAAACTGTTTTAGCATTTAGTGGTGTAGCTGTGACCATAGGCTTAATTATTATTATATCTGCTTTCTTACCAGGCTCTATACTACCCAGTTTATCTGCTAAGCCATATGCTTCTGCAGTTTTTATTGTAGCCATTTCAACTACTTGTTGTGGTGTCATTACTCTTGGGTCTCTTAGGTTTACTTTGTGTATTAGGTATGTTGCTCTTATATTTTCGAATCCATCGAATATATATCCATCGTTACCTATTGTAACATTTATACCCATCTCTATCATTTTTGGTACTGGTGCTACACCTACTGCATTAAGCATATTACTGAGAGCATTATGTGCTACATTTGTTTTTGTTTTAGCTATAATCTTTATCTCATCGTCTATTACGTTTACAGCGTGAGCTACGATAGTTTTTGGCCCTAGAAAGCCTAGTTTATATAGTCTTTCAAATGTTCTTACACCATACCTTTCAAGATTATGATATACATCTATAAGGCCTTCAGATGTATGCATTGTCCTTACTACTCCAAGTTCCTCAGATACTTGAGTAGCCCATTCTATTAGCTCATTTGATACCGTAAATGATGCATGTAAACAGATCATCCCAGTAACTAATGGGTCTTTCAACTTTTTGACCTTCTTAATAAACCTTATATTCTCTTTTAACCCTCTCTCACCCTCCTCTCTACTATGTCTCTCTGTAGCTTCAAAAGATATTATACCCCTGATACCAACCTTCTTTACAGCCTCCTCTATCCTATCGAGAACACCCTCTATAGCATTAGGGCCTGAGAAAGTGTCTGCAAAGAATGTTGTTCCTGTTTTTAGGAGTTCTAAACTAGCTGATAAAGCACTTGCATAAGCGTCAAAGTAGTCCATCATTTCATCTACAGGCCACCATATTCTCTGTAGGTTCTGCATAAAATCTGATGGTGGCTCTATTCTAGTAAACCATGTTGACCCTCTAAGTAGTATTCCATATAGGTGTGTATGTGAGCACATTAAACCGGGCATTACAATTTTACCCTTAGCGTCGATAATCTTTTCTGCAGTAATACCTGTTGGATCCTTACCAACCTTCTCTATTCTATCACCTGATATAGCTA
>DQVH01000017.1 GCA_015661855.1 Desulfurococcales archaeon | reverse complement strand
TCTAAAGTCTCCAATTATTCTACCATTCAGTATGTATAGGTAGTATGGGTCTCCACGGTATTCCTGAGTGAAACCTCCAGTAAGGAATAGTACTAGACCCCTAAGTAGCATCATAAACCCTAAGCTCACAATGAATGAGTGTAGTCCCGTCTTAACAACTATAACGCCTATAACACAGCCTATAATGGCTGCTATGAGTATACTGGTTACGAATGCTACTGGTGTTGGTATACCATAGTCTACTAGCATTATCGTTGTTACAGGTGTTAAAACGTATACTGAGCTAACTGCTAGATTGAATTCACCACTAATCATTAATAGTGCTACACCGATAGTTACAACTCCAAGCTCTGATGCCATCGATAGTATACCCGCTATAGTTGGTGGCGATAGAAATCTCGGATCCAACACTGCAAATACTACTATTAAGCATAGTGCTCCAATAGTTATACCTATTTCAGGTCTACTAAGTATTACCGTTCTAACTGGTCTACTCATAAACATGTACACCTCCTAGTTGGGTTTAATTAGAACTTTTATTGCTTTACCTTTAATTGCTGTCTCCATAGCCTCTTTCACTCTCTCAAGGGGGAATATGTGTGTTACTATCTTGTGTATCGGTATTCTACTAGCATACTTCCTCATAATCCTAAATGCTCTCTCATAGCCTTGTAGTGGATGGTTTGATATACCTATTATACGTGTATTCTTGTGTGATATTAGTGTTGCAGGGTTAAACTCTATACTCCTACCTACATCGATGAATACTCCTACAACTAGGAGTGTTCCACCCTTACTCTTCAACATTTTAAGTCCATCAACTATTGCTTCTGGTACACCAGCACACTCTACTACTAGGTCTGCACCTCTACCACCAGTTAGTTTTAGAACTTCTCTTACACGCTCCTCAGGGTTCTTTATGTTTACTGTGTAGTCTACTACGCCACCGAACTCCCTCTCGATATAGTTTACTCTCCACTCATCAGCTTCACTTCCAGCACCAACAATGATTATGTCTCCTGCACCTGTAATCCTAGCCATAACTGCATGTATAAGCCCTATCGGCCCCGGACCCAGTATTACAACGGTGTCTCCCGGGCTATAGCCGTGTATATCTAGAACTGGTGAGCATGGCTGCATAGCCTTCATGAATGCTCCATAGGCTACAGCAAATGGCTCAGTTAGAACTGCAATCTCCGGGGGTATATTGTCTGGTACCTTGAATAGTAGTGTGTTTGGGTGTATGTACATGAGTTGAGACCATCCACCATAGAGGTGTGGTTTCTCCTTACACGACCTTGTTGTTCCATAGCTGAATGCACGTTCACACCATGCAACGTAGCCGTAGGTGAATCTACATGTATAGCATGTACCACACGGTACATCACATACTGGTACTACTCTATCACCTACCTTGAGCTCTACACCTGTAGCTTCAAGTCTAGTTCTAGCTCTATCACCTATCTCCTCAATTACACCTACGATTTCATGTCCAGGTATTATTGGGAATGGTGTTACTATACCACCTGGGTGTACTAGTTCTCCAAGATACATGTGCTTATCTGTACCACATATACCCGAGTATTCTACTTTAAGTAGTGCTTCATCCTCTGATATCTCCGGTTTAGGGAACTCTCTAACCTCTAGTACTCCCGGTTTAACCATTACAGCTGCTTTAACCATAACATTCTACCTCCTCTTAAGTATCCAGTCACCAACATACTTGTTTATTAATGAGGCTATTACGAGAATTCCACCAATAAACGCAGTATACCAGAAAGCCGAGATACCTACTAGAACTAGACCACACCTAACCATAGCTATTATTATTGCTCCTATTGCTGCTCCTATTATGCTACCGTATCCTCCAAATAGGGAGCAACCACCAACAACAGATGCAGCAATAGCCTCAAGCTCTAAACCAGTACCTAGTAGTGGATCAACCATTTTCAAACGGTCTAGAGTTAGACATCCACCTAAACCTGCTAGAATACCTGATAAGACAAAGTTTATAGTTTTAATTCTCTTAGCGTTAATACCTAGTGCTTCAGCTACTCTAACATCCCTTCCAACAGCGAAAACGTGGTTACCGTAGGGTGTAAGTTCGAGAATGATAGTGAATATTACTAGTAATATTATAAACCATATGATTGATACTCTAAAGCCTAAAGGTGTTTTACCTCCTAGAGTGAGCATTAGGTAGTGTGGTGGCCCACGGTATTTTAGGGGGAATCCTTCAGTAACCATTAGTAGTATTCCTCTAATTGCAAACATTACACCAAGAGTTGTAATGAATGAGGGTATACGTGTTTTCAGAGTTATAACTGCACAAATGTATCCTATTAGTGCACTCAACAATATAGCTATTATGAAGCTTAAGGTCATATCTAAACCTTGATTAGTTAAAGCTATAACTGTGAGAGGTGCTAGAGCGAATAGTGCACCAACAGATAGATTAAACTCACCACTAATCATAAGGAATGCTACACCAATAACTACAACACCTAACTCAGCACTAATAGTTAATACCGTTATAAAATTATCTACAGTCAAGAAGGCATCAGTTATAGATGAGAAAGCACATGTAACAAGAAAAGCTCCAACAATAGCTCCAATTTCAGGCCTATATAGTAGTCCTAGAGTACGTAGCATAATCTAGCACCTACCACTCTATCACGCTATTTTTACTGAAGATATTAACGGAGTGAATGTTCAATTAAATTTTACCTAAAGTTAGAGGCGAGGGAAAAAATAAATTTGTGTAAGTGTTTGTTTAAAGTTTAAATGTTTTTCCCTCCCTTTATGCGCCACCTGTAGTTTCAATTTGCTTTAAGATTATCTCTAGGTTTGCTTTATCTACTACTGTTGGTCCTGTTGGTATCTTCATTGGTGGTAGTATACCGTATTTTAGGTATAGGTATGCTGCAATTACTGAGTAGAATGCCTGTGCTGCTGGCTGCTGGCTAATTGCACATAGTGTTATACCCTCCTTTATAGCCTCTAGTATTTTCGGACTTAAATCTATACATCCATGGTATACTTTACCTACTAGTCCCTCCTCCTTAATTAGCTTGATTGCTGGGTGACTACCACATGGACCTAGTGTGAATATTAGTTCTGTATCTGGGTGTTTAGCTAGATATGATTTGAGTATCTCCATTGCCTTAGTTGGATCCATTGTTATGTCTAGTCTATCACATGGTATACCCATTTCCTTACATACCTTTAGTATACCGTCTGTTCTCATCTCTAAACATATGAGTCCTGGCTGGTGTATACCTACAACAGCTCTCTTTGGTAGTCTACCTACTATCTCTTTAAATCTTTTGAGTGCCTCTTTAGCTAGTACTTCACCTGATATTCTTTCATCCATACCTACATATCCTAGGTATGGTATTCTCTCCTCTTCAGGCCTATAGTCTTCAATGTTTACTGCTAGTACTGGTATACCCTTCTCAATAGCCTTCCTTAATACTGGATCCATAGCTTCAGGATCTGATACTGTTACTATTAGGAAGTCTGGTTTCTTAGCTATAGCTGCCTCTATTAACTCAATCTGCTCTTTAATACCGTATCTTTCTGGAGCTACAAACTTTAAGTCTATCTCTGCTATTAGGGATGCAGCTGCTTCAGCAGCTCTCATCTGGCATGCCCAGAATGGGTCTGCTGGTCCAGCGTGTGGTATGAAGTAGACTGTCCACTTCTTTTCAACTTTTGGTGTAGCTGTTACAGTAACTGTTGTGGGTACAGTGATTGTAGTTGGAACTGTAACTGTAGTTGGTGCTCCAGGAATAGTTGTAGTAACTGTAATTGTTGTTGGTTTTACAGCTATTGATCCAACACCATAGCCTATAGCTAAACCTACAATGAGTAAGACTATTGCTAGAACTATAGCTATATTTCTGGAGATAGCAGCCATAAACTAGCACACCTATAAGTGGTATACTAGACCTCCCCTATTTTAACTTTCTGCTAAAGCCATAGTTAAGGCTATATTATTAAAGCTTGTTACCGGTAGTTACCTGTAATGTTAGAGATAGATGGAAATGTATATTGGCTTCCTAGACTGTACTGTTAGTGTGGTGGTTTCTTATGGGTAGAGTTGTTGGTGTTGGTGTTGTTGGTCTTGGTAGAATTGGTATAGTACATTCAGAGATATTCGCTTTAAGAGTTGA
>DQVH01000023.1 GCA_015661855.1 Desulfurococcales archaeon | reverse complement strand
GTAGTGATGGGAATAGCCGTATCACAGTCCTACAGTAATAATTTAATAATATTTATTTATTTTAGTTTACTCAGTCGTGATATGTAGTAGTGGAATTCTAGTATAAACTCCTCCTGCTCTACAGTTAATGTTAGGTTTGGTTGAACTCTCTTTAACTCACTATACGCTTCAGATGGGTCTAATCCATACTTGTACATAAGGTAGCATATAGCTATAGTCCCGGACCTACCTATACCACCTCTACAGTGTATGAGTACTGGTTTACCACTACTAATTCTACTATCAATCCACGAGATAACATCTAAACACTGGTTAACTGTTGGTGCATGAAAGTCTCTTACTGGTGAATGGTAGTATTCGAAGCCTAGACTTTCAAGTACTGATAGATAGTTCTTAATAGAACCCCAGTATAAACTAACCTCATGTGGCTCAATAAGTACCACTATAGCCCTTATACCTCTACTACGCCAGTTCTCTAAATCAGTAATACTAACTGGTATATGTGAAATCGCCAGTTCACCTTTAATAACCCACCTCATACAATATGACACCACGTGTACCCTAGAAGCTACAGAGATACCCCTAAATACCCTCACTATACATTATATCCCTACAGGTGATAAGTTTATGGAGGAAGTTCAAGCATACATTAGAGTTTACGGTATAGTTCAAGGTGTAGGCTATAGGTTTTTCACTGAAAGACATGCTAGAAGACTAGGCCTAAAAGGGTATGTAAGGAATATGCCTGATGGAAGTGTTGAAGTAGTTGTTGAGGGTAGTAAGGATAAAATTGAAACACTAATAAAGTATTTAAAGAAGGGACCATACCTAGCTAGAGTTGAAAAAGTAACAGTAGAGTATAGGAAGCCTACTGGAAAATTCAGCGACTTCACAATAAAATACTGGTGACACTAAAGCTACCTAGCGATTTGCACTCAAAATATAATAGGGCTACTCTGAAACATACACTGCAGGACCCCATTAGATATGTAGATTGTATTGTTGGTGTTACTACAGGAACGAAAAATATTATGCTTGAACATCCTAATAGTGCTACTTATTACGTTACTTCCGATCTTAAAGTGTTAATTATACATTCATATTAATTGTCTATTCTTCTTGGTAGTTTAAATTTCTATGTGGTTGCAATAAAACTTTTATATTCTTCTACTGTACATATGGTTAGGGTGACCTCATGTCTGGTTTAAGGTATAATTTGAGGTTTGTTGTTTTAGCTTTGGTTATACTAGTATTGGTGTTAGCTGCTTCACTAGTGTATGTTGGTTTTACTAGAGTGCCTTCTCCAGTAACTACGACTATGACCGTTACTGAAACTGAGGTTGTTACTGAACGTGTTACCACTGTTACAACGTATACTACTCGGCTAACGTATACTACTCAACTTGTAACTACTAGGGTTTTAACTGAGACTAAGGTGGTAACTGAAACTGTTGTTAAAGAGTATACTGTTGTTAAAAAGTACCCGTTAGAGGTTGTTGATGCTCTTGGTAGAATTGTTAGAGTTGAAAGTGTTCCTAGGAGAGTTGTTTCACTTGCACCATCAATTACTGAGATGCTGTTTGCACTAGGTGTTGGAGAATACATTGTTGGTGTAGATAAGTATTCGAATTATCCACCAGAGATTGTTAAGTTGAGGGAGGAGGGTAAGGTAGTTTGTGTTGGTGGTTACTGGAATCCAGATTTAGAGAAGATAGTAAAGTTACAGCCAGATCTAGTAGTTGCAGGAGTAGGAGCACATGCTAAATTACTGGATAAATTTAATGAGTTAGGTTTGAAGGTAATATACGTTCACGGAGGTATAGCTGCTAATGTAAGAGATATTGTTAGTGATATACAGTTGTTAGGGCTAGTATTCAATGTTACAGATAGAGCATCTAAACTTAGTGAGGAAATACTCAACTACGTTAAGGATATATCTGCTAAGATAGAGGAGGCTAAGAAAGCCAATAAGACAACTGTTAAGAAAGTACTAGTACTCTTAGGGCCACCATCAATGGGCTTATGGAGTACTGGGTCTGGAACATTCATAGACTACTTGATTAAAGTTGCTGGTGGAGTTAATATACTATCGAAGTATCATGGGTGGATTCAGGTAGGATATGAGGAGATTATTAAAGCCGATCCAGAGGTAATCATTATAACTGTTATGGGTACTAGAGAGGATGCTTTGAAGATACTAGAGGAGGTTAAGAATTCACCTTTAAACGCAACTAGTGCTGTTAGGAGTGGTAGAGTATACGTATTGATAGGTGAAGCAGATGATGTACTCTGTAGACCTGGACCCAGAATCACTATTGCACTAGATATACTAGTGAGGATACTACACCCCAAAGTGTTTGGTGAAGTAGAGAGAGACGATGTTATTACGTATGAACATTTAGAAAGCTATGGAGCTCCTAGTAGGATAGGTGTACTAGTTGGAGTAGGCTTAGAATGTTATGATGGGGGTTAGAGAAGAGTACTATACTAGGAAGAGCAGATTTATAATAATACTATTTTTACTCTTCATCATACTAGCTTTTACACTAGCACTCTCACTTACAACTGGGAGTACCGGGTTTAGTTTCACAAATCCACTAAGCTTAATGTTTAAGGTTGTTAAAGGTGGTCATCTTACTCCTGATGAGAGAGTTCAATTGTATATTAGGATTCCTAGAACACTAACTGCATTAGCTGTTGGAGCACTACTAGCTGTATCGGGTGTTCTTATTCAATCTATTACTAGGAATCCCCTAGCAGAACCATTCCTTCTAGGTTTATCCTCTGGTGCACTAGTATTCGTATGTTTAAGTGTACTAGTTACACCTGTAATACTGTGTTATAGGTATTTGTTAGCGTTAACAGCGTTTACTGGAGCTATGATTGCTTTAGTGTTAACGTTTATTATAAGTGAGATTGCTGGAGCTACAGTTACAAGTCTTATACTTGCTGGTATAGCTGTTACTTCACTATTCTCTGGACTATCACATATACTTACATTTCTAGTTCAGATGAAGCTTAACCGTCCGTTCATGATACTACTTTTAGGGTCTTTCTCAACTTCAATGCTAAGTGATATACCACTACTCTACACTGTACTCTTCTTAGGGTTTACTATGGCGATGCTTATGGCTAAAAGGTTAAATGCTATTATGTTTGGTGATGAACATTCACTACAGTTAGGCTATAACCCAACTACTACTAGAAGGCTTAGTGTTATACTTGTATCGTTTATGACTGGTACAACTGTAGCTATAGCTGGTATTATAGGTTTTATCGGGTTAGTTATACCACATATTTCAAGGCTTATTATAGGCTCTGATAACAGGTTTGTCATAGTATATTCAGCACTTATTGGCGCTATAGTCTTATGCTTAACAGATGTAGCTGTAAGAGTACTATCACTACTCTATGGTGTTGGAGAGTTACCTGTTGGAGCTATAACTAGTATGTTTGGTGCACCATTCTTCATATACCTAGTTGTAAGTAGGTTGAGGGGGAGAGTTTAGTATTGTAGTAGTTAGGGTTGAGAATGTAACATTCAAGTATAACTCTGTAAAAGCATTAGATAATGTAACTTTAGAGTTTAAGGGGGGTTTACTGTATGGTGTAATAGGGCCTAATGGTGCAGGTAAAACTACATTCCTTAAAGTTCTAGCTAGAATACTTAAGCCTACTATGGGTGTAGTATACATTGATGGTAAGAGTATTAATAGTTATAGTGGGAGAGAGCTAGCTAAAATAGTATCCTATGCTTCAACGGATATTCCTAGAGGGTTTAATTCAACAGTACTAGAATTTGTACTTACAAGTAGGTACCCACATATGAGGGGTTTCTGGGAGTCTGAGGAGGATTTGAGAGTTGTAGGTGAGGTTCTTGAGAGAGTTGATGCATCCCATTTAGCTAGTCGTAGACTTGACCAGTTGAGTAGTGGTGAGTTTCAGAGAGTATTAATAGCTAAACTTCTAGCACAACAGGCTAGAGTACTACTAGTTGATGAACCTACAGCACACTTAGACTTAAAGTATAGAATTGAGGTAATGCGTTTACTCAGAGAGATTACTAAGTCTAGAAAGCTTATAACAGTAGTTACACTACACGATCTAACACTTACCGGGCTATGTGATGAACTAATACTGTTAAGTAGGGGTAGGGTTATTGCTGTAGGTAAGCCTAGAGATGTCTTAACTAAAGAGAATATTGTGGAGAGTTATGGTGTTCTAGTAGACATTATTGAGCATGAAAAACTTGGTGTAATAGTAGTACCTATAGAGCCTGTTAGAAGTGTAGGGGGAAGTTGATTATGGGTGGGTTTAAGCTGGTTGAAGTTCGTAGTGTTGGGGGAGACCTTGTAGTATCGTTTAGAGGTAGAGGGGTAAGTATAGCATCAACTGTTATTGGTGGTGGGATAGCTAGTGGTGTTAAGTATGCTATATTCCATAGAGTAGATAGTGATTTTAGAGGTGATCCTAGAAGTGAAGCTGAGAGTGCTCTTAGGAGTCTAGGTTTAAGTGTTAGTGAGAGTTTAGTATTCTTAACAGCAGTTGATGTCACTAAATACCATGTTGTCTTAGAGAGTTCAATTAGTGATATTACAGTGTGTGTTATTGTAACTCTTGGTTTAACAAATGCCGTTACGGTACCTCAATCACATAGTGATGTTGAGAGAGTAGCCCACTACAACTCTACAATTCCACACACAATTAATATTCTCGCTGTTACCAATAGAGCTCTATCTAGTCTAGCACTAGTTGATGCAGTAAAAACTGTTAGTGAGGCTAAAGCTTATGCAATGTACTGTTTAGACTATAGAGTTAACGGTAAACTAGCTATTGGTACATCAACTGACGCTATTGCTATTGTATCTCTAGGTAGGGGTAAACCGTTACCATATGCTGGTGTCCTTACTAAAGTTGGAGCACTACTATCAATGCTTACATGTAAGGCTATAGTTAAGTGTGCTGAGGAGAAGTGGGGTTTAAGGAGGCAACGTAGTATTATAGATAGACTTGGAGAGTATGGTATTAAATTATCAGATATTGTTGATGCAGCACTAGAACTATTCATACCACACAGTAGTAGTAATAGTGGTAGGAGTGTTAGAGAGGTTTTAGAGGGGGAGGTTAGGAGAGTTCTCGACGATGTTAATGTAGCTTCACTAGTTATTGCAGCACTAAAACTACACGAAATTGCATCTCTAAACCTACTACCCGGAATGGAAGCTAAAGAGTATAATGGTGACCCGGTAAGACTTGTTGCAGATGAGATACTCGGTTTAGCACTAGCACTATACCTGAATGGATGGAATGCTGTATTCGAGTACTACCGTTACGATACTAGAAAGCCGGGTATCATATCTAAGCTACCACCATTCGTAGATGACATTGTTAGTGCACTTATAGGTGGTGTTACGTCGAGAATATACTCTAAAACCGGTTGAGGTTAATGTCTTGAAGGCTGTAGTCATGGCTGGTGGTAGAGGTTCAAGACTTAGAGTTAACTATGAGAAACCACTGGTACCACTATGTGGTAAACCAATGATTGAATGGGTTATTGAATCACTCACTATGACTAGTAGTGTAAGTGAGGTTTACGTAGCTGTATCGAGGAATACACCTAACACTAAAAGGTGGTGTATGAGTAGGGGTTTTAATGTAGTTGAGACTAGAGGTAGCGGTCTACCATACGATATTGTGGAAGCTGTATCCATGGTTGGTGGTGAAGCATTAACGGTAATGGCTGATCTACCATTAATAAGCCCGTTAACAATTGAAATGGTTATTGAGGTATACCGTGATCTAATACACCACAGCAGTACTAAGTTGAAAGTGTTAACACTAGTAACACTAGTAGAGGAGTTTAGAAAATACGCTAACCCATCAAGTATAACCCCGTATACATACCTTGGTGTAACCTTCCAGCCTACTGGGATAAGTATTTTCAATCTTAAAGGCGAAGTTGAAGTAGTAGTTGTAGCTGGTTTCAGAAGGGACTTCATAAACGTTAATACTATTGATGAATTGAGGGTTGTGGAGAGGATACTATGCTCGAAATACATGGAGGAGATGTATGGCTACTAGGTAAACCTACTAACATACTAGATTTCAGCTCAAACACTAACCCTCTAGGACCTCCAAGTATTGTTAAGAGTATACTTAGAGAGGCTGTTGAAGAGGAGTACTACCAGTACTATCCCGAGATAACCTATAGGAGGCTTAAAACAGTAATTACAGATTTTGTTAAGAGTGTCTACGGTGTAGACTTACAGTATGGTCAAGTGGAGGTATTTAATGGTGCTAGTGAGTGTCTCTACAGAGTATTTGATGTCCTAAAGCCTAGTAGAATTCTACTATTAAAGCCAAGCTATAGTACATACTGGTATCTAGCGAAACTATATGGTGTAGAAACTGTATGTGTAAACTACAGGTTTAATGGTAGTAAAATTACTATCGACTATAGTGAACTCATCAACTATGCTAGGTGGGTGGGTAAAGCTAGAAAGGGGCTTATAATTATCTGTAACCCCAATAACCCTACAGGTACATTTATCGATTTAGATGTTATAGAGGAGACCCTTAAAGCTAATAGTGATGGGTTTGTTCTAGTTGATGAATCATTTATCGACTTTACCAGTAGGGATTCAGCTATTAAACTACTAAGAAGCTACAG
>DQVH01000122.1 GCA_015661855.1 Desulfurococcales archaeon | reverse complement strand
TCAAGAAACTTCGCTATCAAATGAGCTCTCTTAGGATCCCCTGGTAAAAGTGCATACTCTGCTACATCACCTCTACTAACTAGAAGGTGAGGTACTATACTCATATCCTAACACCACAGTAATAATTGTTAAAAAATAATATTATAAAGTTAGTTTACAAGGAAGCAAACTTTATTTAATGGGATTACATTTAAATAGAGGAAGATGCTGAGGGTGTCATATTATGATAGCTCAAGCGAGACTTGGCCTACTTATTGCAGTATTAATAATAGGGTTGGTTGTTGGTGCTAGTAGTGGCTACTTCTTAGCACCAAAAGTTACAGAGAAGATTACAGAGACAGTAGAGGTTACAAGAACAGTTACAACAACAGTAACTACAGGGGTAGCTACAACGCCACCAAAAGTTACAACTGTAACGGTAACAGTAGTGAAAACGGAAACTGTAACTGTAACTGCTTCTCCAACACCAGTTAAACCTGTTAAAGCAGCTATCGTTATTAGGAAACGTGGTGATTTAGGATTTAACGATATGGGTTGGCTTGGAGGGCAGATGGCTGTTGCTAAGTTGGGTGCTAAAGTAGACTACTTCTACTACGAAGTAGTACCTATGGCTCAATACCTTAAATTCCTAGATGATATATGTCGTAGAGGATACGATATCATAGTTGTTGTAAACTTTATGATGGCAGAGCAGGTTGCAGAGTTATCTAAGAAGTATCCTGAAATAAAGTTTGCAATACTAGATGCAATAGTGGAGGATAGACCAAATGTACTATCGATACTGTTTAAGGAGAATGAGGGTTCAGCTCTCATAGGAGCATTAGCAGCATTACTAACAAAAACTAATAAGGTTGGTATAGTCTTAGGAATGGATATACCACCACTATGGAAGTTTGAAATAGGATTTAAATGGGGAGTACACTACGTAATGAACATGACAGGTAAGGAGATTAAGATATTCTGGCAGTATGTTGGAACATTTGGTGATCCAGCTAAGGGTAAGGAGGCTGCAATACTAATGTTACAGCAGGGTGCAGATGTAATCTACCATGCAGCTGGTGAAACAGGTTTAGGAGTATTAGATGCAGTCTACGAGTACGCCAAAAAGACAGGTAAAGAAGTCTACGCTATAGGAGTAGATGCACCACAAGAATGGGTTCACCCAGGATACATTATCGCAAGTATGGTTAAACACGTTGAAGTAGCAGTATACAAAGCTATAGAGAGTGTAGCTCTAGGAACATTCAAAGGTGAAATATGGCATCTAGGATTAAAGGAGGGAGGTGTAGATATAAGCTTACCCGAAGACATAAAGAAAATGATAGATATCGCTGTAGAATTAAACCTCATGAGTAAGGAGGAAGCTGATAAAACATATAAAACAATACTTGAGATGAGAGAAAAAGTACTCAAAGGAATATGGGATAAAATAGTTGAGTTAAGAAGTAAAATAATAAAGGGTGAAATAAAAGTACCGTATCCAACAGCTGAAACAATTAAAGAACTGAGAGAAAAATATAAATGAATTCAAATGATTTTTCTCCTATCACTTTCACCACCAATTTAGTAATTTTAATTCCAACACTATACCTAAATGGCAGGGTTGTAAATATTGCCTCCAATAGTTGAAATGAAAAATATAGTAAAGGTTTACCCTGATGGAACAGTAGCACTACGTGGAGTAAGTTTAACTGTTATGAAAGGTGAAATTCTAGGTCTTCTTGGGGAGAATGGTGCTGGTAAAACCACACTTATGAAGATACTTTCAGGACTAATACAGCCAACAAGAGGTGAAATATATGTTAAAGGGAGGAGAGTGAATTTTAAGAGTCCAAGGGATGCATTAAACTATGGTATAGGGATGGTTCACCAGCATTTCACGTTAATACCTGAATTCTCAATACTTGAAAACGTAATTTTAGGTTTTGAGAAAAGGAAGTTTCTATCCATAGACTGGAAGGAGGTAAGTAAGAAAGTTCAGGAGCTTGCAAGAGAGTTAGGCTTAAACGTTGATTTAAGAACACCAGTTGCTAAACTACCTGTCGGTATTAGACAGAAAGTTGAAATACTTAAAATGCTCTATCGTGGAGTAGACATTCTCATACTTGATGAGCCAACATCAGTTTTAACGCCACTAGAGGTCAAATCCCTATTTAAAATGCTTAGAAAGTTTAAAGAGCAAGGTAAAACAATAATATTCATAACACATAAGATTAGAGAGGCACTCACAATAACGGATAGAATTGTAGTATTACGTAAGGGGCTTGTTGAAGGTGAAGTTATAACATCAAAAACAACACCATCAGAACTAGCTAGAATGATGGTTAAAATAGCAGTAACACCAATAAGTAAACCACCTTATAATCCCGGAGAGCCAGCATTAATAGTTAAAGACCTATGGGTTCGAGGTGATCTCGGCTTGTACACTGTTAAAGGTATAAACTTCAAAGTACACTATGGTGAAATATATGGTATTGTAGGTGTTGAAGGTAATGGGCAGAAAGAGCTAGTAGAAGCACTAGTAGGTCTAAGACCTATAGAGCGGGGTAAAGTCATAGCCAAATCTAAAACAATAACCTATATACCTGCAGACAGAACAATAGAAGGATTAATACTTGACATGCCAGTATACGAGAATACCATTCTAGGAATACACGGTATGTTTAAGAAGTGGAAAACAATATTCATGGACTACCGTAAAGTAATAAACCATACAAACCAGTTAATTAAGAAATATGATATAGTTGTTACTGATATCAAACTCCCAGTAAAACTACTAAGTGGGGGTAATCAGCAGAGAGTAGTTATCGCTAGAGAGTTAAGTAAGAAAGCTGATATAATAGTAGCAGTTCACCCAACAAGAGGACTAGACATAGCAGCTACACGTTACGTCCGTAAACTATTAGTAGACTTGAGAAATCAGGGTAAAGCAGTACTACTCGTAACAGCAGATATCGATGAAGCATTAGAGATATGCGATAGAATAGGAGTCATATATGAGGGGAAGATTATAGGTGAAGACATGGCATGTAATTTTAATGAAGAGAGACTCGGATTACTAATGGGAGGTGTTAAAGCATAAGAAGGTACATAGTGGACGTCATCTCATCTATAACATCAGTTATAGCAGGTTTTGGTTTAGGAGCACTCCTACTCTACCTAACGGGCTATAGCCCCATAGTAGCATATTCAGCACTATTTCATGGAGCTTTTGGTACAGTAGAGTCCATATTTGATACACTTACAGCTATGATACCAATAATATTCGCTGGCTTATCAGCTGCTATAGTATTTAAAGCTTCACTATTCTTTATAGGTATGGAGGGTCAACTCTACATAGGAGCTATAACAGCATTCCTTGCGGGATATCTTATCTCTGCACCTTCAGGAGTCCACACTATTATAGCACTTATAGTTGGTGGGTTAGGTGGAGTATTATGGGGTTTATTACCGGGATATCTAAGGGCATACCATGGAGTTAATGAAACAGTTCTAGCCATAATGCTCAACTGGATAGCAATATACCTATCAGACTATATTGTTGAGTATGCCTTTATAGATCCATATGCAACAATAGCTAGAACGTATAAGGTTAAGCCATCAGCAATAGTACCTGATATCTCAAGAGATATACCATTAAATTACATGTTTATTGTAGCTGTAATATCAAGTTTCATCATAGGGTTATTGATGTATAAGACTACATTAGGATTTGAGATTAGAAGTGTAGGTTTAAACCCGATCGCCAGTAGAATTGCAGGTATCAATGTTAGGAAGACGTATTTCAAAACATTTATTATATCAGGCTTTCTAGCAGGTTTAGCTGGAGCATCAATGGTGTTAGGTGTCTTTGGGTCACTAGTATACCGTTTTTCACCAGGTTATGGTTGGGATGGTATAACAGCTGCATTAATAGCTAAGAATAATCCATTCATGATAATACCCGCCTCCCTTCTACTAGCTACCCTAAGAACGGGCTCTATAGGAATGATGTTGGTAGCTGGAGTATCAAATGAAATGGTACTTGTAATTCAAGGTATAATACTTATTGTTGCTGCTATACCTGAAGTATACCGTATGATCCATAGGAGGATAATGTTAAGGAGGTTTAGGTTATGAGTGGAGAAATAGTGCTAGCTTTAGTAGGTTCAACACTTAGACTTAGTGTTCCAATAGCTTTAACTGCTCTAGGAGAACTTGTTACTGAAAAACCTGGTATTGTAAATATAGGTATTGAGGGTAT
>DQVH01000056.1 GCA_015661855.1 Desulfurococcales archaeon | reverse complement strand
GTTGCTGTCATAGCTTTAACTCCAGCCCATGAAGCACCAATAACCATATTAATAGCTGCAATCTCATCCTCAGCCTGAACAAAAACACCACCAACTTTAGGCATCTCCCTAGCCATATACTCTAGTACTTCACTAGCAGGCGTAATAGGATATCCAGCGAAAAATCTACAACCGGCATCTAAAGCTCCCTTAGCTATCGCTATAGCTCCACTAACAAACTCTCTAATCATAAATTATACACCATGATATAACTGTTAACTGGCTACTTAGACTCTTCAATGTATATTGCGAAGTCTGGACACAGCATTTCACATAGTTTACAACCAGTGCACAACTCCTCATTTACTGGTATTGGTGGTCTAAAGCCTCTATCGTTTGGTTTATCACCTCTCCTAAGAACCTTTCTAGGACATATCTCTATACATATACCACACTCTTTACATCTATCGCCAATAATGACTACTTTGAACCTACCCATAACCTCTTATTCACCCTTTCATAACTCTAGCTAGTAGCTTCGGTATATCACTTGGCTTTTCAGCTACAGGTATACCAGCACTCGTTAGAGCTTCAATTTTACTTTGTGCTGTACCAGTACCCATAGATATAATTGCTCCTGCATGACCCATACGTTTACCTGGTGGTGCTGTCTTACCTGCAATAAATGCTACAATTGGTTTATCATATCCCTTCTTTAACACATAGTCTGCAAATACCTCCTCAAGATTACCACCTATCTCCCCAATTAACACTAGAGCTTTAGTCTCACTATCAGATCTAAACATTTCAGCTACTTCAATAAAGTCTAATCCGACTATAGGGTCTCCACCAATACCCACACACGTTGATTGCCCAAATCCAGCTTTAGTTAGAGCATAAGCTATCTCATATGTTAGAGTGCCGGATCTCGAGATAACACCTATAGGCCCCTTAGTGAACATGTGGGCTGGCATTATACCTACTTTTGCCTCTCCAGGACTTATGATACCTGGTGTATTAGGTCCAATAATGATTGAACCCTTCATTCTAGCATAGTTTATAAACTTCATAGCATCATGTACTGGTATATGTTCAGTAATAACTACAATTAACTTTATACCTGCATCGATAGCTTCATATACTGCATCACTAGCATATGGTGCTGGCACAAAGATTATTGAGGTGTTTATTTCAGGATGTTTAGCTAGAGCTTCCTCAACAGAATCGTAAACTGGTACACCGTGAACCCTTAAACCACCTTTTCCAGGTGTAACACCTGCAATAACTTTAGTTCCATACTCAAGCATCATTTTAGTATGGAAACTACCCTCCCTACCAGTAATACCCTGAACTAAAACTCTAGTATTCTTATCAACAAGTATTGTCAAGATCTAGCCCCTGAACCTTCCCCCTTAACTAGTTCAACTACTCTCTTAGCTGCTTCATCCATATCCTCGTAGAGTGGTATACCCACTTTACTAAGTATTCTACGGCCCTCCTCCTCTCTAGTCCCTTTAAGTCTAACGATTATAGGCTTTCTTACATTAACTTCGTTAAGTGCTTCTATAACTCCTCTAGCTACCTCATCGGCTCTAGTTATACCCCCAAGGATATTAACTAGTATACCCTTAACCTTGGGGTTTAAGAGTAGAATTTTTACAGCCTCTTTAACTACTTCTGCTCTAGCACCACCACCTATATCGAGGAAGTTAGCTGGATTACCACCATAGTATTTAACTAAATCCATAGTGGCCATAGTTAACCCTGCACCATTACCTATAATCCCTATTTCTCCATCAAGTTCTACATAAGTGAATCCATGTTCTCTAGCTTTCAACTCTAACTCAGTATACTCTCTACACTCTCTCCTAAGAAGCTCTAACTCTCTATGCCTAAATAGTGCATTATCGTCAACTATTATTTTTGCATCTACTGCAACAAATCTACCATTAACTGTTAGTACTAGAGGATTTGACTCTACAAGTTCACATTCAAACTCTGTAAAGATATTATACATTGCTCTAGCTATACTCATAAACTCTCTAATTAGACTTGAATCTCTCAATCCAATTTTGAAAGCTATACGCCTTAACTCGTAATCTCTAAGGCCAATTATTGGGTCTATGTAGTGTTTAATAATCTTCCACGGCTCCCTTCTAGCTACCTCCTCTATATCTACACCACCCTCACTTGAAGCTAGTATTACTGGTTTACGTTTTACTCTATCAATTGTTAGTGATAGATAGTACTCTCTAGCAATGTCTACAGCTTCTTCGATGAGCAGTTTTCTAACCTTTAATCCACCAATAACTGTATTGAGGAGTCTACTAACTACATGCTTTAACTCATCTAGTGATTTAACTTTAACTATTCCTCCAAGCCTCCCCCTACTAGCTATAGGGATTTGAGCTTTAACCATTAGGGGTGGTTTTAATGTGACTTTATTGACATCCTCTATACGCTCAATAACAACTCCTCTAGGTACTGGTATACCCTTACTCATGAATATTCTTTTAGATTCAAACTCGTATAACTCCAATAACTATACACCTGGAGAAGCTACAAACCTACAATACTCATATACTGCTACTCTAGTTCACGTTGTAATTTGTGAAGTAGCTTCTGTGTTGATAGTATGTATTTTGGCTCACATATTGCTATAGCAGCGTAATCTCCATACCCTACTTTAACTGTTTTAATGTACACTACTTTATCTGGATTTGTTAAATTAACCTTCCTATTAATCTTCCCGGCAATATAGTCTATTGTATCTCTACTATGTGCTTTCTCTAGAAGTCCATTCTCTCTAAGCCAGTATAGTCTTCCATCTAATGTTATACGGTATGTCTCGTTTGGTGCTATTCTCTCATCAACCATACTCCATACTGTTTCTGCAACTCTTTGAACAATAGCCTCTTCAACTCTATCTACAGGAATAACTTTTAGAATATTAGTGAAGCGTGGATCAATATTCTCTCTAATAATGTCTATTGCCTTATATGGGTCTACTCTAGTAAGTTTTAGTATTAGGAGTGAACGCTGCTTCTTGACTACATATACTCCACTAATATACTGTTTTAACTCCTCAATTGCATTCTCCTCTCTCATAGCATAAGTTGATACAATAAGGTTAAAGTTTGGGCTGGCACTACTCATTGTAATAGTACACCATATTCAACCATATCGTCACGTGTTATAAGTGATTACAGAAACTTAAACTTTATCCCATAAGCTAACTCAACTCAGATTTTATAAGATGGTATATTTAGAAGGGTATATTGTGTGAAAGTTATGGCCAGAAAGGATTGTGAATTATGTGGTAGTCATAGAGCTAGATGGCTTGTAGAGATAAGGGATTACAATAAGAATACTACTAGAAAGGTTAAAGTGTGTGGTATCTGTAAGTGGAGGTATTGGCCTAGCCCTCGCAAGGTTAAACCTGTAGAGATTGTAAGAGTATTAGCTAGAATTAGGGGGTCACCTGAGACTAGAAGGAAACCCCTCCCTCAACCTAGAGTTAGAAGGAGATAAACTTAGTGAGGTCGGTGTACATCATCTAAGTGTCAGAGAGGAGCTCTCTCAGCATTCCACTACTAGACTATATACACTTCCCCTCTTAACCTATTTGCGACTCTCTCAACTACACTATTAACTCTAACCAGTTTACCATTATGTTTTACGTATACTCGACCACCACTACTATCCAGTATTAACTCTAGATTACCATTAGAGTCTAGTTCACACGTAATATAGTTGAATAGTTCTCTAAGTAAATCCTCAAAACTTATTATATTTAATACATATAGGAGGCATAGGTTTTTAGGTGTCTTAATAAGCTCTACGGTATCACCTCTCACTCTAACTACACCTTGATTTTCAAGTAGTTTTAAGAGTCTATAGATAACGTTTTTTCTAGTAAGCATCATTCTAGTTAGTAATTCTATATCGGTAACACCCTCCCATAGTAGTTTTAGGAGTTTTACTCTCCTATAGGTTATAGATTTAAACCATATCATTAGTTAGCCTCCTAAACTACGGAGTCGGGTATTACCGATGTTTATAGGTATTACCTTAGACACTTGTATATCTTTTCTCAAAATACTCCTTAACTAACTCTTTAAATCTGAATAGTTTTCTCTTACCCAAATATAGAATTGTATTTGCCATATCGACTAGTAATGGGAGAGCATCCTCTCTATAGAGTAGTCTACCTCTTCTCTTCAATAGTATGTCTAGTCTTTCATTACCTTTAACTTCAACTATAACTCTATCACACTTTATAGATATGATGCCTGAATGTTTAAATCCAGCCATAACAGCTAGTTGGAGTATTGTATTAGCTGCTTCTAGATTTTTAGCTACAATATGTATTATTGGCCCCTGACTTACAAGCCATACATCAAATAGTCCACTCTTAGATAGTGCTTTAACTACTTCATCTACTGTAACTCTTCTATGCCATTTACCGTGAATTACTGCTCCAACCTTATCCCCAGGTTCAGGTGTTTCAATAACTATTATTCTACCACTACAAGAGCTAGTAGTATAGTAGTTATCAAGTGAGTTTATGAACATTAAAATATCCATAATATCGTAGTCTACAATACCCTTACTAATATCACTCATTAACCTCTCGGTAAACTTACGTTTCCTCTCAATCCAGGAGTACATACTATACAATCCTAACGTTAACTCTTCTACTACAAGTATAAATTATACAATTTAAGAGTAGAAGTAGAAGTTTATTCCTTTCAGAATCCTCAACACTTAACAGTTGGGAATCTGAGAATAATACTCTCTCATCACTATAGAGTACAATTGTATACTCTTGTACTCCACGTGTTTTAATATAGAATAGTGGAGTACATAGATAGTTCTCCCTACTAATGCTGAAAACATTTATACCCTTAATACTACTATCTAACCTTAAATCTTTAACACCATAGGATATTGGATGCCAGGGCATAAGAGACCTTACAGTTCTATCTTCAACTACAGTTTTAACTCTGTTAATACCGTTTAGTGTACTCCCGTAATCCTCTAATGGTATAATGATTCTACTTAAACCACAATAGCCTATAGTGTATTCTTCGGTATCCTCAATTTTATGTTGGGTTAGAGACTCTAACTCTGGTGGTAATACATGTTTAAGTTTAGGATTAACACTTACACTATTTGTAAACTGGAAAGCTCTAACCCTAAAAGGCTCATAAACTTTAAAATATCTAAC
>DQVH01000086.1 GCA_015661855.1 Desulfurococcales archaeon | reverse complement strand
TAATGAAATCGTATTTCCTAGTCGTTTAACGTTCACCCACCAGTGTTAAACTTCCAACTCTAAAACATTGTATCGGTTTTAGTCTAGATAAACATTTTTAAATTTACTCACACTACTCATAAGGGTAAAAGTGGTGTGAGAATATAGTATCTGGTGGTTTACTGTGTGGAGTATGCTCTACTATCTTAGGAATAACCCTGAGAAGATTAAGTGGAGTCAGAGGCGTAGAGGTGAGGATGAGAGAATTGTTGATGAGGCAGTTAAGTATGATAGGTTGTGGAGAGAGTATCTTACAAAACTGAATGAGCTAAGACATAGACATAATGTTATATCGAGAGAGATTGGTAGACTCTCAGGTGAGGAGAGGAAGAGGAAGATTGAGGAGGCTAAAATACTACTTAAGGAGATTGAGAAGCTTGAGAAACTAGTTGAATTCTATGAGAGTAAGAGGAATGAGCTCCTCCTAAGTATACCAAATATTGTACATGAGAGTGTCCCCGTAGGACCAGATGAAACATATAATGTACCGATAAGGTTTTGGGGTAAACCTAAGGTTTGGAGGGGGCATCTCGAACTATTTCTTCAGCAAACTGAAAGGTATGGGTTTAAACTAGACTATGAGGTTATAGATTGGAAGCCTGTAGGGCATGCTGATATGCTTAATGTTCTAGGTTTAGGTGATACTGCGAGGGCTGCAAAAGTTTCTGGTTCAAGATTCTTCTACCTATACGATGGCCTAGTATGGTTGGATTTAGCATTACAACTTTACGCTCTCGACTATCTATCTAGGAAGGGGTTTAGAGTTGTAATGCCACCATACATGATGCGTAGAAAGCCGTATGAGGGTGTTATAGCACTTCAGGACTTTGAGGATGCTATATACAAGATTGAAAATGAAGACCTATACCTGATAGCTACATCAGAACATCCAATAGCAGCTATGTATATGAATGAGGTAATACCTGAAGAGGAGCTACCACTACTATACGCTGGTATTAGTCCATGCTTCCGTAAGGAGGCTGGAGCTCACGGTAAAGACACTAAGGGTATATTTAGGGTACACCAGTTCCACAAGATTGAACAGTTTGTATTCTGTCTACCAGAGGATAGTTGGAAGTGGCATGAGGAGTTAATAAGGAATGCTGAAGAGTTGTGGAGGGGACTCGGTATACCATACCGTGTTGTAAATATTTGTACTGGAGATTTAGGTGCTGTTGCAGCTAAAAAGTATGATTTAGAGGCTTGGATGCCAGCTCAGGGTAAGTACCGTGAAATGGTGTCATGTAGTAACTGTACGGATTGGCAAAGCTACAGACTAAACATAAGGTTTATTAGGAGGAAGGGTATGGTTAAAGGCTACGTACATACACTCAATAGTACAGCAATTGCAAGTACGAGAGCAATAACAGCGATAATCGAAAACTATCAGGAGCCCGATGGAACAGTTATTATACCTAAGGTGCTGAGAAAGTATTTAGAAATATTCCCGCAAGCGCCAAAGGATGTCCTTGAGCCCAAGAAGAAGATTAGAAGGGATGAGAGAGGACTACCAATAATAGATTAGAGTCAGTTGACCGGACTACTCAATCACCACTATCATTACTCCGCCATCTCATCATCCAAGACAGCTTTATACGAGTGTATATTTGAATACTACTTCTGTTTCGCCATCCCTTATACTAAAGTCTATCTCTTTACCCCTCCAGTCGCGACCTGTAATCTCACTTAAAATGCCAGCTATTAAACCTCGTGTTAATGGATCTATGGATCCCGGTGTCTGGGTTTCACCGGATGTTCGAGCAAGTAAACCTATAACATCTCTAGCTCTAACTACTACCTCTCTATCACTAAACTTGAGTACCTCCATTCTACCCCAACCTAGTGCCTGGAGTAGGTATAGGAATGCAGTGAATGCTGTCTCTACATCCTCTACTCTACCCCCAAAGAGTGTATTGTAGTATGATTTAACTATGGACTTACCTATGTATAATCCTATGTAGAATAGTATTACTAGTGCTGTTGCACCCATCCTCCTATACATTTCCGTAAATGCACTGTTTATTGCTTTCTCATCGAATGCGAAAATCCTTATATCACCACTCTTTAACGGGTAGCCTATAGTATCTATGAGTGCTAGTGGTGTTTGGGGTAGAATGTATGTTACATTGATCCCCTTAACCCTCCTCTTTAACTCTCTTATAACATCCTCTGGTTCAATATTTGGTTTAACTAGTGTAAGGTATAGGAATAGTATTGCTTTATCCTCACGTTTATTATAGATACTCGCTTTAATATCGGTGTATTCGATTTCATAGAGTGCCTTAATAATCTCCTCTATTAAGAGTTTTCGTGTACCAGGCTTAATATCATATGTTATGATTAAGCCTAGTAAGCGTTCTCCACGAGTTGGACATACTAATGGAATTTGTTTTTCAACCATACTATTCCCTATCCTATACTGGAATACTACTGTAGTATACTTCTGTTAGCTTTATGGGTAGAGAAGGATATAAATGCTATCCACATTACTTTAATATTCTAGGTGATATTGTTACTTTTTGGTGGTGTTTCTAGTGAAGACTAGGTTTACCCCTTTAATTCTTGGGCCACTAGTCTTTACATTAATGGTGCTACTACCCCCTATTCCAGGTTTATGTGAGGCATCCATATCCGTTAATGCCCACCCTAAAGCTGCACAGATTACGCTTGGACTACTCTTATGGGTTATCTGTTGGTGGATATTTGAGGTTGTACCTTTAGGTCTTACAGGTCTCCTACCGGCACTCATACTCCCCATGTTTGGTATCTTGGAGTGGAGGTATGCTCTACCTACATATCTAAGTCCAATAATATGGATTTTCATGGGGGCTTTTGCACTAGCTAATGCATTTAGGGTTTCAGGTCTCGATAGGAGGATTGTATCATTCCTATCAGGCCTTTATAGGGGTGAAAGTTTCCCATTATCAGTGTTTACTACTATATGTTTACCAACATTCTTTCTCAGCATGATAGGTTCTATTACTGGTGCAGCTAGTATTATGTTACCAATTACTTTAGCCTATCTCTCAGCTATTCATGGTAGGAGTAGAGAGGTTGAGGAGATGACGCTACTCCTAATGGCTAATGCTGCTACAGCTGGTGCACTATTATTCCTAATAAGTACACCACCAAACCTTATCGGTAAAGCTGTTGTTGAGGAGTTTACTGGGAGAACTATAAGCTTCTTCGACTGGTTTATCTTCGGTACACCTCAAGCATTATTTGGTCTCATAACCTCATGGCTTATACTAATCCTACTCTACAGGAGATACCTGAATGTTAAGCCTCCTAGGAGTAATGTTATCAGAGAGCCTATGGGTTTTGCAGAGAAATCTGTACTAGCAGTATTCATACTAGCTATAACCTTATGGTCTACTCCAGGACTACTATCCATTACCGCTTCAGTAACCGGTATACCATTTTTAACATTCTTAGCATCTATTTTTAAAAGGTATATTCCAGAGTATGCACCTGCAATAATCATACTAATACTGCTACCCCTAATTAGGTATAGGGGTAAACATATTCTACCATTTAACCAGATGGTTAAGGGGATAGACTGGAACACTATATTCCTATTTGGTGGAGGACTACTATTAGGTAAGGGTATTGTTAGTAGTGGTTTAGCTGAGTGGATTTCATCTACTGTTAGAGTGTACTGTAGTGAAGCATCAACACTGACGATAACACTGGTTACTGCTACTCTAGCTTTCTGTTTAACACAGGTTGCATCAAATACTGCTACAGCAAACATATTCTGCCCTATAGCTGCAACAGTAGCTTTAGGTGTAAATGTTAACCCCGTTATACCTATTCTAACGACTGCTATGGCATGCTCAATAGCGTGTACATTACCAGCTTCAACACCGCCAATGGCTATAGCCTACTCAACAGGGGTGATTAGGGTTAAGAGTATGCTTAAAGTAGGTGTTATTGCTGGTACTGTTAGACTAGTATTCCTAGTATTAACAGCACCATACCTACTATCACTTATAGTTTAAACTATGAGTATTGTTAGTATGGATAACACTATAACTCCAAGTAGGTCAATAATACTAGTTAGTAGCGGTATAACTACGTTATCTGGGTCTACACCCTTAGTAAACGTGATGACTGAGGTATAGTATGATAGGATTAGCGATATTGATAATGTTATGAATCCAGCTAGAGTAATGAGTATGAATAGTAGTGGTATACTGGGCATTTCTAAATGTATAACTGTTGAGACTATAACGTCTATAATGAATAGTGTAGAGAATATTATGAAACCTGTAGTGAAAGCTGTAATTATTAGGTTTAGAGTTTTACCTTCAATTCTAAACTTTGGTTCAATTTCACCTAGATGTAGTGCTGTTGAAAACTTTGATGAAACTATCCCTATTAGAGCACCAATAGACCCTATAAATGGTGGTATCAGGAAGAGTATACTCGGATACTCTAGTAGCCTACTCAATACTATACCTAACCCCATTCCAGGTAGTATCTGCACTATACAACTAAGTAGGCATGGTGGTAAATTCTCTCTTACAATTTTTATGGATATTTCATGTTTAACTCTATGTAGAGTAAGCTTAAGTATAGAAATACATGCTACTATTACTGTAGCTAAACTTATGAGTATCAAGTGTACCCTACTTAAACTACTTACTAGGCTTAACACCATTAGTAATGTTGGGAGTGTAACTACATCACTTACTAAAGTAACTAGTGGTGTTGAGAAGTTATCTGGGTCTAAACCAAACCTAAATGTTGTAATCGATATTGTTATTGTTACTAGTGTTAGTATGGGGAGTGTTATAAGTGATGTAGTGAATGTTACACTTATAAACTCTAGTATTGGAAAACCGTAGCCTATAAGTAGGGAGGCTAGTGAACCTAGAATACTAAGATACATATTAGCTACTATAACAAGAACTATTACTGAGAATATGTTTTCAGCTAGGTACTTTGAGTATTTTAGTGACGGCTCTATTAAGCCTAGGTGTAGTAGTGTATTTAGTCTTGAACCTAGTGGTGCATAAATATTCCCTCTAATACCGTTAGATGCTGGAATAATAACTATTATTGCTGGGAATACTCTAAGGAGACTAGTACTACCACTAAGTACTAACCCTATGACTATACTTCCAATAACATAGAATAGTACTGATAATAGTATTTCACTAAAGTCCCTACTGTAATATTTCACATTAACCATAGTTAACCTGCTATTCCAATAGAATAACACCTAATATACTTTTACGTTTACGCTGTAGCTCCCTCACCTTCAACTACCGGTAGTGTGTATGGGAACTCCTCGATATCGCTAGTATTTAGCCTGTCAATCCACTCGCTTAGAGCTGTATAGAGTCTATTAGGGTGAACACATGTAACTTCAGTAACACTCTTTCTTCTCAAAAACCTTTTAACTATGGGACATAACCCTCTACACTTATATGCGAGCCTACATGAAATAAGTAGTCTACCGTGAACCTCAGCTATAACCTCCCTATAATCATCAATATACGTCATTACCCTGCTCCTCACAGAGACTGGACTACAAGGTAGTCTCCAATACTGAGTTTAGTCTTTAAGAGAATATTTATGTAGAGTGGCTCAGTCATACTGGATTCGGTTTGATCTAGTGAAGGAGGAGAAAATACTATGTTATTGTTTTTGTTTTTCGAAGGTTACTATGGGTTAAGTTTGGGGAAAGAAAGGTTGATTATGTTGATTAGTAGAAGCCTTTCCACTGTGGTAGTACGTAGTCTTCTAGACCTGCCAGTTTTACACCTGCCATTGCTGCTGCTTCGATAGTTAGTGCTCTTAGGTCTTCTGGGTTGAATTCTCTAATACTCTTATGTCCTACTGCAGCTGCTATCATTGCAACCTCCTTTGTTACAGCTTTTATGTAGTTTGCAATCCATTCTGCTGCCTGATCTATACCTTTACCTCCACCAAGCTTCTTTCTCAACTCTGGATCCTGTGTACATATACCTACTGGGCATCGACCTATAGAGCACATACCACACATTACACATCCTGCTGCAATCTCTATAGCTGAAACCATTGCTACAGCATCTGCACCTAAAGCTAGTGCTTTTGCAACATCACCTCCATCACGGAATCCACCAAGCATAATTAACTGTACATCTCCATACACTCCTGCATCCTTAAATGCCTTTATTGCTGGCGGTATACATGCTATTGTGGGTAAACCTACATTCTGTATTGCTGGATCAGGGCTTGCACCAGTACCACCATACTTACCGTCTATAGCTATATAGTCTATGTCTGCTTGTACAGCCATGTATACATCCTTGTATACTCTTCCAGGTCCAAGCTTTAACCCTATAGGTTTATCATAGCCAACTATGTCTCTAAGGATTTTAACTATCTTCTTTAAGTCGTCTAGTGATCTAATATCGAGGTGTCTTGCTGGGCTTAGACAGTCTGTTCCTACAGGTATACCCCTGGCTCTAGCAATTTCCTCTGTTACCTTCTCTCCTAGTAGGTGGCCTCCCATACCTGGTTTAGCTCCCTGACCATACTTAATCTCTATTGCATCACTGTGTAGTAGGTAGTCTACACTTACACCCCACCTTCCAGAGGCAAACTGTACTATTAGGTAGCCTCCTGGCTTAGTATACTCGTACTCTGTCCACTCAATACTATCGCCTTTACGTGTTGTAACCATACCACCCTCTCCAGTATTCGAGGCTGTACCGGTAATGTTTGCTGCCTTAGCACATGCTAGTTTAAACTCTCTACTAGTAGCACCATAACTCATAGCCCCTATGAGTACTGGTGTTTTTAGTACTAGTGGTTTCTTAACTCTACCCTTACCGATAACTACTGTTGTATCAACACTCTCCCTATAGATGTCTATTGGCTCTGGTGGAGCTATATGGGCTGGTACGAATAGAAAGTCATCAAAGTGTGGTAGTCTACCAGCGTACCCGAAACCTCTAACAATGTACTTTCCTGTTTCAGCTTTAAACCTTATATCGTCTACTGCAAATTTATATATGTTTTCAGAGTACCTTTTAGTAGCTATTTTTGGGTAGAGTGGATGCTTAAAAGCCATAACCTACACCCCCTACTTACCATAGAATGGTCTTACGGATGCAGGAACTATCTTTTTAAACTTAGATGGATCAGCTTTAACATTATATTTTTCAAATAGTGTTTTAAGTTTCTTAATATCCTCATCTGTTAAGTTTTCAACTTTAGTGTTGTGCCCATAACTCTTACAGTTACCTCCAAGATATATTGTCCCTCTAATCATCCAGTCACCTAGTTTTTCACCAGCATTACCAACTATAATTATATCACCGTTAACCATGTATACACCTATATTGTTACCTGCATTACCTTTTACTAGTATTGTTGCACCCTTAAGTATTTGGCCAACAGCATCACCAGCATTACCTTCAATAACTATTGTACCTCCGTAAGCGTATATACCAGCACCATAACCTACATTACCTTTAACTATGATTTCACCAGACCAAGCGCCATCACCAACATAGTTACCAGCATTACCCTCAACAATTATTCTAGCACCACTATTCAACATACCTAGATAGTCACCTACATCACCCTTAATTACTACTTCACCTCCCTTCAATCCAGCAGCTATACCATAAGCATCTCTAGCATTAACAACTATAGCTTTCAACCCCTTACCTATAGCCTCCCTTATTTTCGCATTCACTTTAGAAGGTTCTAAACCTTTAGCATCTATTTCGAGTACACCACTCGACATAAGAAGTTCACCACGCATGTTAGAGATTATGTAGTTCACATTTAAAAATATTACTCCAGGGAATACATTATTAGTAAGAAGTCCCCCTGAAATTACTGATGATAACATTCATAATGTATTCATTAAAC
>DQVH01000061.1 GCA_015661855.1 Desulfurococcales archaeon | reverse complement strand
ATAATCCTATCGTTTAACCCTAAACTCCTAAATACATTGTAGACTATAGCTGAAGCTTTTCTATCAATAGGTGTACCTATAATACCGTATTTGGAGAGACACCTCCTTATACACTTCTGTATAGGCTTAAACTTTTCACCTAAAACTATAGACTCTATCATTGCGTAAACTGTTTTCTCCGAAAACCCCATAGTAGTCATTAACACCATACCCGTACTATACCGACTAGTCTACCTTTCTCTAGTTGTAGTAGACTCTTAGTACCCACGTAGTGAATTGTATTTCTACACTCGATAATAATATCGTTTAAATATATATTTCTAAAATGTTGGTTGTGGAGGTGGTTTTCTATTAGTTTTGAGTATCGTGAAGTTGTTGATGAAGTTTTAAGAATGGTTTGGCCTAGAAGTATGAAGCTATTTACTGCTGGACCCGTAGCCTGCTTTCCTGAAGTACTTGAGGCTATGAAGATTCAAATGTTTAGTCATAGGTCTAGAGAGTATCGTGAACTACATAGGGATACTGTTAAGAGGCTTAGTGAGTTTCTTGAAGCTAGAAAGGGTACTGTAATGCTGTTTCCAAGTAGTGGAACAGGAATTATGGAGGCTAGTATTAGAAATTGTATTACCCCTGGAGGTAAAGTTCTAGTAACAATTATTGGAGCATTCGGTAAAAGGTATAGAGAGGTTGTAGAGTGGAATGGTAGGAAAGCTGTAGTCTTAGAGAAGCCTCCAGGAGAACCAGTTCTACCAGAAGAACTTGATGAAGCTTTAAAGAGAAATCCCGATGTAGAAGCAGTTACAATAACATATAATGAGACTAGTACTGGTGTACTAAACCCGTTAAGAGAGCTCGCAAAAGTAGCTAAAGAACATGATAAACTAGTATTTGTTGATGCAGTATCAGCTATGGGTGCAGCAGATATAAAGTTTGATGAATGGAATCTAGACATAGTCTTTGCTAGTAGTCAGAAAGCTTTCGGACTACCACCAGGCCTAGCTATGGGTGCTTTTAGTGAGAGAGTATTCGAGATAGCAAAGAAGATACCAAATAGAGGGTGGTACTTCGATCTAATCCTTTATAGGGAGTACCAGGAGAGAGAATGGTCAACACCATCAACACCACCAATACCACAAATTATAGGGTTAAACGTAATACTAAGGATAATAGAGAGAATGGGTGGAAAATACTCATGGCTTAAAATGTACCAGGATAGAGCTGAAATGGTTAGAAAGGGTGTTAGAGAAATAGGTTTAGAGCTCTTCGCTAAACCAGGCTACTATAGTCCAACAATAACTGTTGTTAAAAGCCCACCTGGAATTAAGGGTATAGAAGTCTATGAGGCTATGAGGAAGAGAGGTTTCGAAATAGCAAAAGGCTATGGACCAGTTAAAGAGTATACATTCCGTATAGGGCACATGGGCTATATACCTAAAGAGTACATTGAGGAACTACTAAGAAACCTTAGAGAGGTAATAGCGGAGTTAAAGAGTAAGACAAAGTAAAAACACTATTTACCAGCTATAGTTACATCTCTAATCTTTACTGGTGGTGTATAAACGTTTAGATAGTATTCTCTCTCCTTAGGTGTACCAAATAGCTCTATTCTCTCCCTCAACATATCGTATATGTTATCTGAGATTACCACCCCCTTAACGTAGTCTACTATACTACCATCTCTAATTAGGTAGCCATGTGTAATTGTAGCAGTAACATAGCCACTAACAGGGTTTGATAGCCAGTAGCCTATAGTACTTGAGACTAGTATTCCATGTTTAGTATCCTTTATCATGTCTTCTAGTTTAACACCACTACCTCCATCAATAATTAAGTTGTGTATCCATGGTCTTGGTGCACTGGATAAGCCAGGTTTATAAGCATTACCTGTAGATTCTCTCCCCTCTCTAAGTGCGGTATAAGTGTCGTAAACGTAGGTTTCTAGTACTCCACTACGTACAATTATATTCCTCTTTGTAGCTACTCCTTCATCATCAAACTCTTTTGACTCGAAAAGCCATGGGTAGTAGGGGTCATCTATTAGTGTTAGTGTTTCAGATAGTATCTGTTGTCCAAGTTTACCTTTAAGTGGTGATCTATTCTGCTGAACATTATCTGCTGTTACTGCTGGTACTAGTGCTGATGCTACTATTGATGCAAAAACTTTACCCTCAAATATTACACTAGTCTTTACAGTTTCAATAGGTTTAGCTTTAACATTCTCTAATGCTTTAATAGCACTCTTCAATGCAACATCATTATAGCTTTCTACATCTAACCTTTTAGAGTATGAGGAGTCGTGGTATACTCCCTCTCTACCATTCTCTCTAGCTTTAACCTCAATAGCAAATATAACTCTACTATCCTTTCTACTAACAGTTTCACTATAACAGTTACCTATAGTGAATTCACCTGTAGCAATAGTTAATGACATCTCTACTGGTGAAACCCTTTTATCATAGTTTTTCACTGTATCTATACAGTTCTTAACTATAGATATTGCCTCTTCAGAACTTATATTTTCAACTCTACTATCGTAAACACCTTCAACGACACTTTT
>DQVH01000049.1 GCA_015661855.1 Desulfurococcales archaeon | reverse complement strand
TTGAAGAGTACGTTAACACTATGGAGGATTATGGTATATCTAAGGGTAGAATTGAAGTTGAATCATACAATGTATACGATATTTTTAAAGCACTATCCAAGAGTAGACTAGTATACCACGCCATAATAGACTATAGTGTTACATCTAGTACTGTTAGAGAGATAACCTCAGTATACGAGAAGACTGGTGACTTAAACTATGCTATTGTTAGAGGGTATATATCATTACTGGTGAGCTATAGTGGGCTTTTAGGGTTAGAGTCTAGTGATGTTAAGGTTTTAAAGGAGATTCTATCGAAACATACTACACCCTCTAGGGAGGTACTAAAACTACTATACAGTCTTGATAGAAGGTTTAGAGGGTATAGTAGACTTGTAGATGTACTTCCAGTATTATCGAATGCTACATTTATAGCTTTAACGTTAAGTATTAAACCCTAATAGTATACTGTTCTCTCTCTACGCATAACTATTATACTTCTTAAAGCCAGTATCACTATAGCTACTGCTATAGCTGATAACGCTAGTACTAGTATGTTCTCTCTATCAAGCTTTATAGGTTGTTTAACTGTAGGTGTAATAGTTGGTGTTGGGGGTTTAGCTGGTGTAGGTGTTTTTAATGGTACTTCGGGTTTCTCCACTACTACTCTACCACCACTACCTAGTAGTATGAGTGATAGTATTGTGTTAGCGTGTATAGCTGACATCTTGTATAGTATTATTGCTGTGACTGGATCGACTTCAGCTTTAGCTCTCATATAGTATAGTGTTGATGCTACTGGTGTTACATTATACTGTTGAACCATGTTTATTGTTTTTAGTGCTTCACTTCTACTATGTTCAAACTGGTATTGTAGTGCCTCTCTAGATGTTACAGCTAAACTTAGAGCTGATGTAGCGTATACTATTGAGTTACATGAAGCCTCTAAAGCTAGGTATAGGTCTCCCCCATTTAGTGCTTCCTCAGCCCACGATAGATTGTTTACTGCCTGGGATAGTAGATTGTATAGTTGACTTGTTAAACCCATTTCCTCTATTACCGTTCTAGCATAGGCTACTACTGTTCTTGCTTCGTAGAGGTAGCTTTCAACAATCCTCTTAAAACTGTTATAGTCGAATAGTATACTCTCTAATGGCACAATTAGTTTAAGCCAGTCTAGTGCTGTTTCAGCTCTAGCATATGCGAATGCTAGATTCTCTAATGCAGTTCTATAGTCTCCACTCTTCAGAGAATCCTTAGCCTTATCTAGTAGGTCTTTTGCAACTCTAACTCTCCATGAAGCAGCAGAGACAATTTCAAGTAGTAGAATGTTTGATACATTTATTGAGTGTACTACCTCCTCTACATAGTTTATATAGTTTTCAACTTCACCTACTATCCTTTCTAAACTCTCCCCACTTCCAACTCTCACATAGTATCTTATAAAGTATAGGTGTATTTTTGAGTTGAATAGGTAGCTTAAAGCAGTATAGTAGTCTCCTCTATCAATAGATTTAATAGCTAAATTGAGTAGTCGAGTAGCCTCCCTTAAGTAGCTACGTACCTCTAGTGGAGTCTCCCTCTTCAACTCACTAATTAGTGATTTAACTGTGTTTAGTGATTGCTGTGTATTCTCTCTCAGTCTCTCATTTAGTGCTTCTGGTATTTTCGGTTCAGTTAGGTTTCTTGGTTCTGGTATTTCGTATCCTGTAAAGTACTTTATAGCGTTAGTGATACTACCAACCTCTATAACTTTAACTCCAAGTTTTCTACCATACTCAACAACATCAACTCTTTCAACTCTTACTATTTGCTCAACTATTGGCCCTATCTTTCTTGTCTCAACCTTCTTAACTGTAGTATATCTTTGGCCTAATGGTATTAGGAATACTTTTACACCATAGTCTGCAGCTGCTTTAAGTTTAGTTACAATGCCACCTACTGGACCTATAGTTCCATCGGGGTTTATCATACCAGTTATCATAACGTCTTTTCTAAGTGGGATATTTGAGAGTAGTGAGAATACTCCAATAGTTAATGCTGCTCCAGCACTAGGACCACCAACAATTAGTGCTGGAGCGTTTATTTCGAAGTAGAAGTTGTATTTAAATGGGTTAATCTTTAATAGTCTACATGCAACAAGTACAGCAATTCTAGCTGAAGCCTGCATATCTATCATTGAGAGTGGTGTTGTTGAAACGAATATTTTACCGTTACCGGGGGTAACGGTAATAGTTATATTGAGTATTGCACCAACCTCTCTACCACTAACCTCAGATACTGCTGGTGCATGAACTACAATCCTCTTATACTCTCCCTCCTCTAAAGCGTAAACTGCAATACTATAGTGTAGTGGAGTGTATATGAGTAGTAGGGTTATGAAGACTGTAACACCGAGTATTCTAGGGGTAAACCTACCCACATACAACACCCTAACATTGTATACTCACATTAGTGTACATGTACACTAGCTCATCTAAACCTAATATACCCTGTGGAGTTAAACTGTAGAAGCCTACTATATGGGGGACTCTAATTCCAATTATCAATGTTAACTACTAGTTTTCAAGGTTCTATAGGGTTCCTTCTCAACTCTAAATCTTTAACTCCACCTCATTGACGGTTTTACCCTTTAAGTGAGGAGCGGGTTGGCTCCACCATAAATGGTTTTGTTGAGGTTAATTTCTGAACTCTCTCTTTAACTTGCTCCCATCTGGATAC
>DQVH01000090.1 GCA_015661855.1 Desulfurococcales archaeon | reverse complement strand
GGGTTTCTAGATTTAGTTGATGGTGAACTAGCTAGAGCTAGAGGTGAAAGTACACCTCTAGGTTCATTCCTAGACTCATTTACTGATAGAGTTGTTGATGTAGTAGTTATAGGAGGTCTAATACTATTAGGGTTTAATACGTTAATAGTGTACTCTCTAATGGCTATATCACTATTGGTAAGCTACTGTAGAGCTAAAGGTGAATCTCTAAATCTAAAAGTTGAAGGTGTAGGGTTGGTTGAGAGAGCTGAAAGACTAATAACATTACTAGTGATACTTATACTGTACTATTATGTTAGCTCGTACTATGCAAGTGTATTACTGGTAGTACTATTAGCACTCTCAATTCTAACGCTAGTTCAGAGAGTTATATTCATAGTTAGATCGTTAAGGTAGTTAACGTTTACCTAGTGTATCTAGTATGTAGTGTACGTATGTTATTACGTGACTTGATAGATAGCTGTATGGGCCTATCGATACTCTTAACGCATTATGCTCTTCTAATATTTTCTCATCGTCTGGGTCGAGATCTACATGGCTACCTAGAACAAATACTATTGAATCATAATCTCTCATATAAGTATTGATTTTGTTGAGTACTTTCTCTACATTCTCACCATCCTCTTTAAGGTATATTAGTAGTGCTCTCATACTACTAAGTATACTGTTTATTACTTTACGTAGATCCCATCTGTAAATACTCCATCCACTATAGCTATGGGTTTCACCACTTGAATACGCTCTTATAAGGTCTCTTATTACCCTGGCAACTTCAATTTCATTTAAGGGTATAGTTGTAGCTTTCCTACCATCAACTACTACTGTAAGTGGTGGTTGTGGTGGACCACAGAGTACACCATAGAATACTGTATTCCTTCTAAACCCCGATTTCAACTTGAATGCTGAAATTATACTCCTACATATAACGTCTAGTCTACCAGTTGCTCCAGCAATACCCTTCAATGGGAAGTTTGGTGATGTTGTAGCTGTAGGTGATTTAACTATGAATATTCTTAGCAAGGATTGTAAATCCCAATGGTAAGTTTAAAAATCGTGAAATGTTAGATTATTTGTTGTGGTTTCTTCCTCTCCTCTCTAGCTCTAACTCTAACTACTCCATGGAATATTGCGCAGCTTACACAGTATACTTTCTGCATAGGATACCTCATTATTATAGCTCCCTTCTTCTCAAGCTCTCTAGCTAGTTGTGGATCTACAGGACTGTACATTCTAGTTACAACTATAGCTTTATCTTCAGGTATCCATCTACCACAACAGTCACACTGTACTAGTCTAGATCTACCCTTATCACCTTTAGATCTACCACGATTCTTTCTCTTCTTAGGCATATCCTGTTACACCCTAACTCTGGATACCTAGTTTCCCTCCACATTTTTATCTATTTCCATGTATGCTACTTTATAATCTTACGTGTAAACACTATATAGCCTGTATGACCTATCATCCATGTTTCAGGCCTTAACTCTCCAGGAGTACTCTTATACTCTCTCAATAGTATCTCGTAGACTTTAGGTTCAGTATAGCCTTTATGCTCGTATATTGCTGTTAGTGTTTTCTCAACCTGGCTTACTGTTGGTAGGAATATTATTAGTGGTGCTGAAGGTTTTAATGCCTCATATGCTATGTTAATGTAGTTCCAGGGGTTTGGTAGATCAAAGAATACTGCATCAACATTTCTTTCATCAATACCTTCACCTACATCCTTATTCTTGAATACAACGTAGTCTGCTAGTTTAGCTCTCAAAATATTCCTTCTAGCTATCTCGAGAAACTCCCTCCTAACCTCATATGTGTATACTTTACCATCTGGTTTAACATAGTATGCTAGTGTTGCTGTTAATACTCCTGAACCTGTACCAGCCTCTACAACTATAGATCCACTCGAAACTCCAGATAGATACACTATGAATGCTAGATCTTTAGGGTATATTATTTGGGTTCTCCTCTCAAAAAAGCCTATTAAGTCACTTGGTAGTGGTTTCAATACCAGTACTTTGTAGCCTAAATTCGTTCTAATAGTTGTACCATACGTTAACCCTATAAGACTATCTAACTCAATGTACCCTCTATCCGTTTCAAACCTTCTACCCCTAACAACTTTTACAACGTACTCTCTCCTACCATTAAACCTTAATAGTACTAGATCCCCCTCACGTATAGTTGTCATAGTTTAAACCTTTAACTCCTTAAGCTTCCTATCTATTTCATCAATTTTCCTCTCAATCCTATCCAGTCTCATAGTAATCTCGTTTAAAACTCTACTCAACATTAGTATTGTCTCGTATAGGTCTTTAAGTAGTATAGTTGATGGCATACTAGGCATAGTTGTTGATAGTAGTCTTCTAAACTCCTCCTCCCACTCCCTCCTCAAAATATTACACCACATAGTAGTAGTGTTAGATACCTAGGTTTATGGCTCAGTCCTGGTGTCTCTCTTCACAACCCCTCTATCCGTAATACCAGCCTACATCACAGCCGTATAGATAGTATGTCTTAGAAAACTTAAATATTATTTTGGAGACATGACACTCTAGGTTTTAAGAGTATACGAGTGTATGGTGAAATTGTGGCTAAAGTATACTTAATGTCTATTAGGCCTAAGTTTGCATACCAAATATTTACTGGTGTAAAGAAGTTTGAGCTTAGAAGGTCTATAGGTTTAGATATTGAGCCTGGATCTAGAGTGGTACTCTATGTTTCAGGTAAGGTTAAAGCTATTCTTGGTGAGTTTACTGTTGGTAGAGTTATTGAGGGTACAGCTGAGTATGTTTGGAAGACTATTAGACAGTATGGTGATGTAGGTGTTGATTCAGATGACTGGCCATACATTAAGGGTGCTAAAAAGGCTATAGCAATAGAGGTTTTAAACCCGGTAATGTATGATAGACCAATAAAACTAGATGAAATTAAACGTGTAATACCTGGATTTATGCCACCACTAAGCTATAGAATATTATACGAGGGTGAACCACTATACGAACTATTATTGAAGAAGATTGTAAAGAGGAAGGTGGATAGGGGGAGTGTTAAGTAGAAGAGGCATCTACAGTTACACCTATAGTTAGCTTTTAAGCTACCAGTTAGAATTCTAGTATTGTGGAGGTGTTGTTTAATGGGTGGTGTCCATAAGAAGCCTATATCGGCTATGGAGAAGAGGCAGCGTAGAGAGGAGGCTAAGAAGAGGAGGGAGAGAATTGTAAGGGAGGAGAGGAAGTCTGAGAGTAGAATAGCATTCATTACTGGCGAGCTTATATCTAAAGCTCAAAGGGAGATTAAGGGGCTTAAAGTTATAACACCCTATACTCTAATGGGTAAACTTGGTGTAACATATAGTGTAGCTAAGGATATACTTGAGGTTCTTGAGAGAAAAAACATTATTAAGCTTATGACGAGGAATAGAAGGGTAGCAGTTTATATCCCAGTAGAGCTTGCTAAAAAGATAGACTTCCCACAAGATATACTCTAAGGATGTAATATTTCCCCTTTAAACTCTAAACCAATCTATATATCTATGAATTCTGGTTTCTCAGTTAACGTTATTATGGGTATTGCTACCCATCCAGGTCTAACACCCTTGGATAACTCTACTCTCTCACCAGTCTCATCAGTTCTAATGAGTAGGTATCTCTCATGCTCACTACCTCTATCGGTAACGTAGTAGTAGAATAATGGTATACCATAGTATTTATAGTAGTCTCTGAATACTGCTAGAATACCGTAAACGTATTTACCGTTAACTTTAAACCTTAAAATGTATATTGGCTGTCCTAGTGTACTAATTGTTGCAGCAAACCTTGCTATATCGTTTAGTGAGTTAACTCTAATCGCTAACGCCTTCTCACTAATACTGTTTGGCATAGTATACTCCACCTACTATACATATAATGGGTTTATGTACTTACACTTTTTGATAAAAATTTTTATTAATAGTGTTTATGATGTAGTGTGTGAGGATGGGATTCTTGACGTTAATTGAGATTCGATGGCATAGTAGAGGAGGTCAGGGGGCTTGGACTGCTAGTAATATTCTTGCTGAAGCAGCTATTGCTGAGGGTAAGCATGCACAATCATTTCCAACATTTGGCCCTGAAAGAATGGGTGCACCAATACTAACATTTACTAGGATTAGTGATGAACCTATAGAGCTACATACGGGAATATACAATCCCGATATAGTAGTTGTCTTAGACCCAACACTAGTAAAACCAAATATACTTGAGGGGCTAAAGGAGGGTGGTACACTAGTTTTAAACTTTAAGGGTGGTAGAGGGGATCTAGTTAAACTTCTAGGCCAAGCTATAGAGAAGTATAAGGTTTACACTGTACCAGCAACAGATATTGCAGTTGAAATTCTAGGTAGAGGTATAACTAATACTGCTATGCTTGGCGCCCTTATTAAAGCTGTACCACTAGTTAAACTTGAAACACTACTCAATATTGTTAAGGAAAGGTTTGGAGGAGCCCTTGGTGAAAAGAATATTGAAGTTGTAAAGAAAGCATATAATGAGGTAAAGGAGGTGGTTTAACATGTCTGAGCTTAAGGGTTGGCGTGAACTCCCAATAGGAGCTATTCCATTTAAACTATCAACAGAGTTTAAGACTGGTGATTGGAGAACATTTAAGCCGGTTATAAAGCAGGATAAGTGTGTTAAGTGCCTTCTATGCTGGATCTACTGTCCAGACATGTCGATAGTATGGGATGGTGAGAAGGTAACAGTAAACTATGACTACTGTAAGGGTTGTGGTATTTGTGCTCATGAGTGTCCTGTTAAAGCAATAGAAATGGTTAAGGAGGGTTAAATGATATGGGTCAGGTTAAAACCCAGGTTAAAGGCCGTGTAATGGGATTGAATGGTAATGAAGCTGTAGCGTGGGCTGTTAAACAGTGTAACGTAGATTTGGTTGCAGCATACCCTATAACACCACAAACCATAATTGTTGAGAAGTTTTCAGAGTTTGTAGCTAACGGTGAAGTACATACAGAGTTTGTTCCTGTTGAGAGTGAGCATTCAGCTATGAGTGCATGTGTTGGAGCTGCAGCTACAGGTGCTAGAGCATTCACTGCTACAGCAGCTAACGGTTTAGCATTAATGTGGGAGATACTATACATAGCTGCAAGTCTAAGACTACCAATAGTAATGGCTGTAACTAATAGAGCACTATCAGCACCAATAAACATACACTGTGACCACAGTGACACAATGGGTGCTAGAGATTCAGGATGGATACAGTTGTACGTTGAAGACCCGCAGGAGGCGTACGATACAACAATACAGGCATTCAAGATAGCTGAACACCCAGATGTACTACTACCAGTAATGGTTAATCTCGATGGATTCTTCCTAAGCCATACACTACAAGACGTACACATACTACCAGATGAAGTTGTAAAGGAGTTTGTTGGTACAAGAAAGCCTATAGAAGTATACGTACCATACCTTGGTAAAAAAGTACCACTAAAACTTGACCCAGAATACCCATTAACCTTTGGACCACTAGACCTATACGACTACTACTTCGAACATAAAATGCACCAAATTGAAGCTATGAAGAATGCTAAAAGGGTTATAAAGGAGGTTAATGAGGAGTATGCTAAGATAAGTGGTAGAAAGTATGGTAATGGACTTGTAGTACCATATGGACTAGAAGATGCTGAAGTAGCAATAGTAGTCTTAGGGTCTACTGGTGGAACTGTAAGGTATGTTGCTAAAAAGCTTAGAAAGGAAGGTTATAAGGTTGGAGTTTTAAGGATTAGAGCTTTCAGACCATTCCCAGTAGAGGATGTTGTAGAGCTGTTAAGGAGAGTTAAAGTGGTTGGTGTTATGGATCGTTCAGTATCGTTTGGTGCTCGTGGTGGACCAGTATTTCTCGAAGTTAGATCAGCATTCTATGATGAAAAGGAGAAACCGATAATAGTAAACTATATTTACGGTCTTGGAGGTAGAGATGCACCACCATCACTAATCGAATCAATATATAAGGAGCTACTTAGAATAGCTGAAACAGGTAAAGTCGAACAACTAATTAAATATGTGGGGGTGAGAGAGTGAGTTTCACATTCAACATTAAAGAGTTAGCTAAACAACCACCAAAACTACTACCAGGCCATAGACTTTGTGCTGGATGTTCAGTACCAACAATAGTGAAGCTCATACTGTTAGCAGCTGAAGGCCCAACTATAGTAGCAACAGCAACTGGATGTCTAGAAGTTGCTACAACAATATTCCCATACACTTCATGGAATGTACCATGGATACATAATGCATTCGAAAATGTTGCAGCAACAGCTTCAGGTATAGAAGCTGCAATAAAGGCTATGAAGAGGAGGGGTGCATTCAAATATGAGAGAGTTAATATAATAGCTTTCGCTGGTGATGGTGGAACATACGATATAGGTATACAGGCTCTAAGTGGAGCTATTGAGAGAGGCCACGACTTCCTATATGTACTATACGATAACGAAGCATACATGAATACTGGTATTCAGAGGAGTGGAGGTACACCTTTAGGTGCAGCTACTACTACAAGTCCTGCAGGGAAGGTTATCCCAGGTAAAATGCAGCATAAAAAGCCTATAGCAGATATCGTTGTAGCACATAGAGCACCATATGTTGCAACAGCAACACCAGCACACTGGGCTGACCTAATGAGGAAAACCAAGAAAGCACTCAGTATAAGGGGTCCGAAATTCCTACACGTACTAGCACCATGCTGTAGAGGCTGGAGATTCGACATGCACTTAACAATGGAGATTGCTAAACTAGCTGTTGATACATGCTACTTCCCACTATGGGAGTATGAAAAGGGTGAATGGAGACTAACAGATAGAAGTCTCGTTATAGCAAAGAATCCTAAACTGAAAAAGCCTATTGAGGAATTCCTAAAAGTACAGGGGAGATTTAAGCACCTATTCAAACCCGAGAATAGACATATAATTAAAGAGCTACAGGAATACGTTGACATGGTATGGGAGGATCTACTAAAAAGAGCAGGTATAAAGTAAAATACACACTATACAATACCCACCTCTTTTTACAATCCACAATTACACGGTTAAACCGTGTAGAGGGAGAGAAAAAAGAGTATTTTAGAAGAGTTTATAGTTCTTTGAAAGCTCTCTACATGTTTCTGAGAGTATTCTAAAGGATGGTGTAGCGTATCTCATATTGTTTCTTACTGGTATTTTAACTGTATCTACAATAACTCCCTCTTTAGACTCTATCTCTGTTAGAACATGTCCGTTAGAGTCAACTATCATTGAGGGTACAGTGTACTGTACTTCACCACGCCACTCAACAATACCTCCACAGACTATTACTGGTAGTTCTGTTTCTACAGCTCTAGCTATAGCTAGTGATTTAAGTATTTCACGTTTAAAGTTCTTTCTAAACATGTATATTATCATTTTTGCGCCTATCAGCTTTAAGTGTCTTGATAGTTCTGGTGCAAAAATGTCATCATCTAGAAGAATTCCCACATTTACACCATTAACTCTAGCTAATGTTACACTTCTACCAGGTGATATACCAACATTAGCCTCCTTCTGTGATATCATTATCTTACGGTATTTAGCTTCAATTTTACCATTGGGTGTAATGATGACTCCTATCATGAATAGTTTTGGTCCAGCACGTTCTAAAAGTCCACCAACTGATATGTAGAGGTTTTCCTCAATAGCCTTAACTATTATATTGTC
>DQVH01000128.1 GCA_015661855.1 Desulfurococcales archaeon | reverse complement strand
TTCAACATGTAGTATATATGATCCCTCAGTATCCGGTATGAGGAATGTTGTATAGTATATGCCTTTACCACACGGTATTACCTTTAATGGTATTTCCCTACCATCTGGTGTTATAAGTTTAGCCTTGACCTCAGAGTCTACCGGGGTACCCTTATAGAGTGTTACTATGGTTATGTTTGCTTTTTCACCAGGTTTATACTCGTATGAGTACGCTATGTTTATGTCTAGAGCCCCGATACCCCTAGTTACCAATTTAGCTGATGGTGTTGGCGGTAATGTTATACCTCTAGGTATCCATACCCGCATTCCAATGGTGAAAGCGTATGCTGTTAACGTGTATTCTCCGGGAGCTACCATGGGTAATGCTATAGTCTTATTGAAGTATCCTTCTCTATCGATAAATACTAGTGTTAGAAATCTACCAGCATACTCTAGTGCTATTGGTGTTTCAGAATCGAATACTACATTTAACCCGTAACCCTCTATGAATACTGGGCTTCCAACAGCTGTATCACTTGGCTTAACTGTTAAACCGTAGGATACTAGGTATAATCTTAAATCACCCATTTCAGACTTTAACCTTAAAACTATGAATCCAGATACATCCCTTGAAGTTCTAACGGTTAGTTGTGCTTTCCCATCAACTACTTTAACATCCTTTACGTCTACAACTTTTAATCCCATTAAGGAACCTGAAAACCTTACCTGTAATATCTTTATTACGTAGGCTCTAACCTTCTCTGCTGGAGAAGCTATACTAGTCTCCACTACGTCTATGGGGGCTTTATAGTATGGTATTTCACCTTCAACAAATAATGGGTAGGCGAGGATTATTAGTGCACTAACGAGCTGCCTATATTTTTCGAGTACTGCTTTCTCAATATTCTTAATTTTCTCTGGAGGCTTAAACAATGGTATTCTTAGTGTTGGGTCTCCTAGTAGTGTAAACTCCATAACGGTTAGTACCATTAGTGACTGGTAGCGTCCTCTAAGAGCTTCACCAGCTGTCTTAAGGTATTCCAGTAGTGTATATGAAGCTATTTCACCTAGTGATGTATAGTTTTTCAACTGAGACATCTCAGTGTACGTACGGTATAGTAGTGATAGTAGCCATGCTGCACCATAGAATTCTGGTTTGAAGACGCCATTGTAGAGTTTAAACTTTAACCCGAGTTCCCACGCTATTCTAGAGAATCCTATGTATGCTACTCCACCAGCAGGAGACATTAGTATTGCCTGTCCAAAACTTGGTGGTATAAACACCATATACTCTAGTGGGTTTAGTATCTCTGTATCCCAAGCTGCATTAGTACATGCTACACTAGTTACTATCGGTAGCATCCTATTGTATTTCAGTGTTAGTAGTCTTCTAGAATCCATAATCCACTCTATAGTAAACTTGTCGTCAACTATATTGTAGTCTACTATTGCATCACCTGTTCCATGTAGTATGTAGAGTGCCCACGCATAGAATCCTCCCTCAAAAACTTTTGAAGCAGATAGTTTAGTGTAGGTTCCATCAGTTCTCGTATGTAGTGTTACATTGAATGATGCTAGAAAGCCCTCATTCACTATTCTACCTAGTGCTGACTCTCCAAATAGGAAGCTTGTTCTAAACGGGAATCCGCCAAAGAGTGCTACTCTCTTAACCCATGATGGGTTACCTAGGGTAATTTTATACCAGTCTATTATCTTAATGAGGTAGCTCTTCAATACCTCAGGGTTATCGAATGGTATTCTGCCAACACAGTAGTTTGGTATTAAGTCGTAGTCTGGACTAGCATAGAATATATCTGTTGGAACCCACCCCTGGTATGGCCAATACCAGAAGTTATCGAAGGATAGATAGTAGAAGCTTGGTGGAACTGTTTTTGCAGATCCAAGTATGATGATATATTCTAGGTCGAGTGTTTCATCTCTGAGATAGTTTATCACTTTTAACGCTAAAGTCCAGTTATAGTATTTCACTAGATCCTCATATGGATCCTTAACCCCCTTAACGGTGTATAGTGGTGTGTATGTGTAGAATCCTGGATACATAGTTATATTCTCAGCTGGGGGTATGTGTTCGTAAATCCACTCTACTGTTGTAATTGTAACGTTGAGTCCAGTAAGTTCATTAATAACATTCCTATACTCTAATGCTACATCTATTAGCTTCTCACTAGTCAATATGAGTACTCTACCCTCACCTGTACTACTCTTACTCGATGAGCTAGCATCAACTCTCTCAATGTAAACTCTTAACGTTAACTCCTCAACCTCTAATAGACTACCAGTAACGGGGTTGTATTGTACTGGGTAAACCCATAGTATAATGTAGGTTTTACCTCTAAAACCATAGCCTGTATAGTATGAGAATAGCTTACCGGGATAGTATGAGTTGCTATTGTAAACACTTTCGTCGAGCACTCTACTACCTATACTACTTATATTATAGCCTATAATGTATGGTACTGGTTTTGGTGAGGGCTCTATAAGCTCCCCTAAACCCAGCTTCCTCTCGGTGAATACTACATCTACTACCTCTACACCCTTAACTCTAACTTTACCATTAAATGTTAGAGTAGTGTACTTGAAGGGTAGTCTTGGTTTACCGGGTTCACTAAGATAGTATACTCCACTATCTAGACTGTCATCTCCTACACTAACTGTTATGAATTCACCATTCCTAACTAGGTTGATCTCCGGTATAGCTATTTTCAGCTCTCTATACTCACCCTCACATACTCCAGTTTTAACTGTAATACCGAGTTCACTTAGTATAGCAACATTACTATTGGGTAATGGTGTAGCTATAACACTGGTTAGAGATGTTAGGATTAAGGTTAAAAGTGTAGATATGAATAGTGTTTTCAAGATTCTCTTAACCACAATTACACCTCAATAATACACTGTGTGAGTTATGATATCAAGTGTTAATTATTTAAGTTTATCGGATAGGAGGTTAAAGGTATACTTAATGGCTATTGTCAATACTGTAGCGTATGGAGTATGTACACTCTTGGATTGTTAGTTTTAGATCGTTAGTTTTTCTAATTTGACCTTTTGATACGTGTAAGTGTAGTTGTAGTTATACTTAGGCATAAAGTTTAAACAGTGTGGAGTGTTAGGGTTGAGTGGTGTTGTGTAGTGGTTGATATTAGAGTTTCTAGACTAGCTGAACTTGTAGTTAAATACTGTATTGGTCTTAAGAGTGGTGAGGAGGTTTATATTACTGGTACTGTTGATGCACTACCACTCATTAGGGAGCTGTATAGGTTTATAGTTTCTAATGGTGGATACCCACTACTATACCTATACGATGAGTCACTACTTGAGGTATTCTATAAGTATGCTAGAGAGAATGTACTAAAGCATGTATCTAATGTTGAAAAGTACACTTACGAGCATGTTAATGCTAGAATATCGGTACTATCCTATACTCATACAAAGTATCTTAGTAGTATTAGTCCTGAAAGAGTTAAATTAAGGAATTCAGCATTAAGAGTGTTAACTGAGATTTTTATGAGGAGGGATGCTGAGGGTACGTTAAAGTGGGTTGTTGTACCATACCCTACTAAGGCTATGGCTCAGGAGGCTGGTATGTCACTTTTCGAGTTTGAAGATTTCGTCTATAAAGCCTGTATGGTTGACCGCGATAACCCTGTAGAAGCGTGGATTGAGCAGGGTAAGAGGCAGGAGAAGATAGTTCAAATACTTAGTAGAGCTCGTGAGATTAGAATTGTAGCTGAAGATACAGACTTGTATCTAAGAGTTGATGGTAGAAAGTGGATAAACGATGATGGACATAACAATATGCCTGGTGGTGAGGTTTTCACAGCACCAATAGAGGATAGTGTTGAAGGTACAATAAGATTCACATATCCAGCTATATGGAGGGGTATAGAGGTAGAGGATGTAAAGCTAGTTTTTAGAAGGGGTAGAGTAGTTGAAGCTAAAGCAGCTAAGGGTGAAGAGTTTCTAAAGAAAATACTTGAAACAGATGAGGGAGCATGTAGGGTAGGAGAGTTTGCATTCGGGCTAAACTATAATATAACTAAGTTTACAAAGCAGATACTATTCGATGAGAAAATAGGTGGAACAATACATTTAGCATTAGGAGCATCATATCCGAAAACTGGTGGTAAGAATAAATCGGCAATACACTGGGATATGATAAAGGATATGAGTAAGGGTAGAATATACATTGATGGAGAACTATTATACGAGAATGGTAAATTTAAAGTGTAACCCTCCAACAGCTAGAGGCCTACACTCTCTCTACCAATCATCTCTATTAGCTTATCTACCTCCTCTCTAGTCTTACAGAATACTCCGATATTTCCAATTCTTACCCTCTTCAACCCATACTCTCTAAGTATTCTGTATGCTTTAACCATTTCATCTAGTGTTGGAGCTCTATAGCCTAACATCATGTATTCTGGGAAGAATGCTAGTAGTGTTACCGGGATATAGGGGTCTACACTGCTAATTAGCTTAGCAAACCCCTCTATCTCATTACACTCTACAAAGCCCGGTATGTATAGTAGGACTATTTCGAGAACTATACCCATATCCCTAATTAGAGCTGGTAACTCTAGAATCCACTTATTTGTTGTACCACAGAGTCTCCTATAGGTATCCTCGCTATAGGCTTTCATATCGAGCCATATTGAGTCTAAACCTGCAGAGTAGTATAGCTCTAGGTTTTTAGGTGTAAGCCCGTAACCATTAGTTTCAATGTGTACCCATAGGTTAGTCTCCTTCTTTAACAACTTGAATGTTTTAATGTAGAATGCTGGTTGACAGTATAGATCGCCACCAGTAAACGATATAATGTTTCTTGCTGGGCCAAAACCTTGTGGCGATATTTTAACCTGTTCTGGTTTAAGCTTTCCAGGACAGTATGGCCCTCTACTACCACCTAGTTTACATTGTCCACAGTGTGCACATAGGTCTGAAGAGTGCCACATTGTTGCTCGATCTCTAGACTCCCAAACTGTAACTTCACTCTCATACTTTAACGCCTCCTCAACAACCATTTCAGGAGTATACCATGAGCCTCTAGCATACTGTGAAAAATACCAGCTATGACACTTAAGACACTTATGGTTACAACCACTCTGATATACTGATAGGTAGTCTTCAGGTCTACTCAAAACAATATCGTAGATAAGCCTCTCAATACTTCCACCCTTAACCCTTAAACATGCTTCACAAGGCCTCATATAGTATCCGTTAACCTCAACAATATTACCACAACTAGAGTAACCCTGTAACTCAAGAATACACTTAACCATTGAGATCTAACCCTGAGCAGCCTTAACCACGTTGAAGTGGGGGAGTGGAGGGATCAGGAGCTTAGGCTTCCTCACGACTCCTACTCTCGGACACTGGCGGTTTCATCACCTCCTCGAGAGCCGATATTAACTCCTCCCATATCTTAAGTGTTTTCTCAGCCTCCTCAATAGATAGTTTCGATATTACTGCACCAGCATGTACTATAACGTAGTCTCCCTCCTTAACATCGGGTTGAAGTAGTATATCAACCTCCCTTCTAACACCACCAAAATCAACTATAGCTGTATCACCGAGAACCTTAACCACTCTAGCAGGTATACCTAAACACACTACTCTCAACCCAGTCTGCAATTATAAGGTTGGTGTAGACAGTATATAGAGTTAACCCTATGTAGCTCTAGCTAGCTTATAGTGTAGTGGATGTCTACTCCTTACAGTCTTATACCATTCTATCTTGAGTGTAGGTATTAGAGTTAAAACTGATATTACACTTAGGAATAGCCAGTATAGTGGTAGTAGGATTAGTATTTTACGTAGTCTCCTAGGTGTAATACCTAGTATGTATAGTGGTGCAGTATAAGTTGAAACTATAACTAGTAGTGATAGTGCTAATGGTATAGTGCTGTATGTGGATGTTACTAGGGTTAATGCTACATACGTGTAGGCTATAGCTATTGATGCTACAACTATAGGGCTAGAGTATGCTAGTATCAGTTTCACCTTTCCAACTAAACTTATACCCCTACTCTCCAGTGCTAGTTTAAGGCATTGTAGGTGCCCTCGGTACCATCTAAGCCTCTGTTTAACTAGGTTAACTATGTTAGCTGGTGTTGACTCGTAAACTCTACTAGCTAGAAAGCCTACTTTAAAGTTGTAGTTGAATACCGGGATTGCTAGGTAGGCGTCTTCAGCTAGTATTTGTTGTGGTAGACCTCCTATACGCTCTAGAACATCCCTTCTAATGAATAGTCCTTCACCACTAACTAGTGGTACACCTAGAATATGCATTGTACTTGGTAGCCCTATTTTAACCCATACTAGTGTATCAAGGTATGAGAGTTTACCGATAATACTACTACCTACTCTTAAAACTTGAGATCCAATAATATCGTATCCCTCATTAACTAGTGTTACAGCTCTAGCAATGTGATATCTATCCTTTAATATATCGCCACCATCGAGAATACATACTACACTACCATAGTTAACAGTTTTAACAGCATAGTTTACAGCACTAGCTTTAGAAGTTCTAGGTGGAGGCTTCTTAAGAACTATAACTCTATCCCTAATACTACGGATAACCCTACTCCCACATAGAACACTATAGACATTACTTAGTGTCTCCCTATCACCCTCCTCAACAACAATAACAACCATTATATGGTCTTTAGGGTAGACCTGTCTAGCAATACTCTCCAATACAACCTCAATATCACGTTTACACTCAAGATACAATGGTATAACAATTAGTACATCCACTAGTCTATGAGGATTTAACCGTTTAATACCGGGTTTAACCCAAACTCTACTATAGGATTTAGCGATAATACCGATTATACTAATGATGCTACGTAGTATACAGATTGAGCAAAACACTAACACAATAGCAGATAGGATACTAGCTAAAACAGCCATACACTTAACACCACTAACTCTCCAAGTAAACACTCTAACTCCAACTATTAAACCA
>DQVH01000166.1 GCA_015661855.1 Desulfurococcales archaeon | reverse complement strand
TTTTACACCAGCACCCACCATCAGAGAACCCGTACCCGCTTCAACCCTTTCCCGTAACCTTTCAATTCTTGTGTGTTTTTACTGTTTTTTACTGATATGCTCTGTGTTGACTCTTGTATTTAAGTTTTTCTGTGGCCTCTTTTTGTCTTGAGCCAACCACACTTGAGCGATGTAGGAAACGATGAACCCAGGTTGGATGGCCCATTAGAGTTTTTATTCTTAATTTATGCTATTATCTGTTTTGCAGTGTTATGTTTTGGTTGCTCTCCTCTTTACGCTATGTAGGTGTCTATATTGCCTATATAGGATTATTTAGCCAATACAATATATGTAGGTGAGAGTTATATAGGTGGGTTTCACCCTATAGAGGGTGGTGTTGGCTTATGCGTTTCTCAAGGGCTATACTGGTTGCAATCGCTATTATTGCTATAGTATCTGGTGTTATAGTGTTTAAACATGTATTTACCTCTGGGTTTACTGGTAGTGGTAGAGTTGTCCTTAGGGGTGCTGGTGCTACATTTCTACAGCCACAGTTAGAGGCTTGGATTGAAGCTTTCATGGAGGAGCATAAGAATATTGTTATTGAGTATTCTGGTATCGGTAGTGGTGCTGGCCAGAAACAGTTCTTTAAGGGGCTAGTTGACTTTTGTGGTAGTGATCCACCACTATCTAGGAGTAGGTGGGAGGAGTATCGTGGTAGAGTATTACAGCTTCCTGTAATTCTCGGTGCACTAGCAGTAGTATATAACATCCCCGAAATCCCTAGAGACATACACTTAAACCTTACCGGTAGAGTTCTAGCACTAATATACCTTGGGGAAATTAGATTCTGGGATGACCCACGAATACTAGAGTTAAACCCTGCCTTAGCCGATAAACTACCACACAAGGAGATTATCGCTGTCCATAGATCTGATTCCAGTGGTTCAACACAGATATTCACTACATTCCTACATAAAGCAGCACCAGACATATGGCCTAAAAAGCTAGTTGGTAAAGTTGTTGACTGGCCTGTTGATAAAGTTGGTAATGGTGTTGGAGCTAAGGGGAATGCTGGTGTTACAGCTACAGTAGTGAACACTGAGTACTCTATAGGCTACGTAGAGCTATCATACGCTATCAAGAATAACCTACAGGTAGCAGCAATAATGAATAGAGAGGGCTACTTCACACTACCCACGGTCGAGAGTATTCAGAGTGCAGCTATGTACGCTCTAAAGGCAGGTATACTACCTAGTAAACCGGATGGAGACTTTAGTAGAGAGCTTGAAGCAATAGTCTATGCTGGTGGCAAAAACTCATACCCTATTACAGCATTCTCACATATATTCGTGTGGAAAAGCTACGATGACGTTGAGAAGGCTAGAGCTATAAAGAGGTTTCTAGAGTGGCTTTACAACAACGACTCAAAATACATAGTTGAAGGCTATGTACCATTACCAGTAGAGGTAAAGAAGTTGTGGATGGAAGCAGTCAAAATGATTGAAGGATAACCTTCCACCACCCAGGAGGATAAGGCTATGACGAATACTCCTAGAGAGGATAGACTATTCTTTTACACTCTACTACCCTTTGCATCAATAGTTATAGCCATCTTTATAGCTCTATTTGTATCCCTTATAGAAAACTCTATACCGGTAATACTACGTGAGGGTTTAAGCTTTCTAACATCTAATGTTTGGATTGCATGTGAGGATAATCCCTCACTAGAATTCTATGGTATTCTAGCTCCAGTAGTTGGAACAATTGTTACATCGGTTACTGCTTTAACACTAGCTCTACCCCTATCCATAGCGTTAGCACTAGTTGTACTAGAGTATACTCCAGTGAAGATTAGATCGTTACTCTCATGCCTTATAGATGTAATGGCTGGATTACCAACAGTTATATATGGTTTATGGGGTTTATTCGTACTAGCTCCGATACTTAGAGATTACGTTATGTACTCTCTATACAGATACTTATGGTTGGTACCGTTATTCTCTATAGAGCCTACTACACCTACAACAGTGTTTACTGCTAGTATAGTACTAGCTGTAATGATTATACCGTTTATGACTAGACTTATAATTGAAGCTTACAACTTAATCCCCATAAAGTATAGGGAGGCTGCTCTAGCACTAGGCTTTACAAAGTTTGAGTATGTTAGGACAATGCTATCTCTAGCTAGACCAGCTATTATTGCTGCATCACTACTCGGTTGGGGTAGAGCTGCTGGTGAAACTGTAGCTGTAGCTATGACTATTGGAAACAGCTTCACAGTAGGACTATCACTATTTAGTCCAGGCTACACTATATCATCACTTATAGCTAACCAGTTTCCTAATGCTGAATTCTACTACTACATGTACTCAGCACTATATGGTGCTGGCTTAGTACTCCTAGTTATCGGGCTTACTGTTAACTCTATAGCGGTAGTTATACTTGCGAGGTGGAGGAGGATAGTTCATGGAGATTGATGGTAGAATGGTTTTGGATAAAGTGTTCACACTACTAGTAATACTACTTGCACTACTAGCGTTTACACCAATACTGTGGATACTAGGCTCAGTATTCGTGAATGGTGTTAAAGCATTCACTAGGGAGGGTTTAAGTGTACTCTTTAAAACACCATCATCACCACTATCTAGTAGCTTAGGGGGTATAGGCCCTGCACTACTAGGTACACTAATACTCATAGTGTTAACAACGATTATAGGTTTACCAGTAGCATTCTTTACTGCAGTTTTAGCTACAGAGTATCCCCACACACTACTAGCTAGAATTGTTAATGTACTTGTAAGGAGCCTCCTAGGTTTACCAACAATTCTTGTTGGAATGCTAGTATACACACTCATAGTTATACCTATGGGTAGGTTTTCAGCTATAGCTGGAGCTATAGCACTAGCTATAATACTACTACCATACACTTACACATACGTTGAGAATGCACTTAACACTATACCTAGGGATTACAGGGAGGCAGCATACAGTATCGGTCTTACAAAAGCTGGAGCACTATTGAGAGTGTTTATAGGTATTGCACGTAGAGGTATAGTTGCAGGTATACTAGTAGGATTATCTAGAGCTTGTGGTGAAACAGCACCACTACTATTCACTATCGGCGGTTCCAGTAGAATATACTTTACAGGCTTAGATCAACCCATAGACGCTATCCCACTACTAGTATACAGGTATGCTTTAACACCATACGAAAACTACCATGCACTCGCATGGTGTGGTGCACTAGTACTCACATTAATCTACCTAGCAATATTCCTTACAGCTAGAATAGTGGTAAGGGGGGTTGAAGTAGACTAATGTATGCTGTTGAAATAGATGGTTTAAACGTGTATATTGCTGGTAGGAGAATACTAAAAAATGTAACTCTCAGAGTACCCAGAAACACAATATTCGCTATAATGGGTCCTAGTGGTTCAGGTAAGAGTACACTTCTAAGAGTCATAAATAGACTTATAGATTTAGTGCCAAACGCTAGAGTTCAGGGTAGAGTTAGAGTTCTAGGTGTAGACGTTTACAGTGTAAACCCCTATAAGCTTAGGAGAAGGATAGGTATGGTATTTCAAACACCAAACCCATTCCCCCACATAAGCATATACGATAACGTAGCTTTAGCTGCACAGGCGAGTGGTACAGCTAGGAGTAAGAGTGAAATCCGTAGAGTAGTTGAGTGGGCTTTAAGGAAGGCTATGTTGTGGAATGAGGTTAAGGATAGACTGAGAGATCCACCAACAAAACTGAGTATCGGCCAACGCCAAAGACTATGCCTAGCAAGAGCACTAGCACAGAAACCGGAAATACTACTCCTAGACGAGCCAACAGCAAACCTAGATCCAGTAAACACACGTAGAATAGAGGAAACACTAACAAAACTAAAAAACGAGATAACAATAATACTGGTAACACACTCACCAAAACAGGCTGAACGAATAGCAGACTACACAGCAATACTATACATGGGTAGAATAGTAGAACAGGGGCCAACAAGAGAAATACTAAACAACACAAGAAACAGGATAACCCAGGAACTCCTAAAACAACACTAAAACCCCTAATTCTCATATACA
>DQVH01000160.1 GCA_015661855.1 Desulfurococcales archaeon | reverse complement strand
GTCTTACAAGTCTATCACCACTTGCTTCACAAAATCCTATACCAAACTTTACTCCAGTAACACTCGTAACAAGTGCTTCATAAAGACTGTTGAAGACCTATATGAAGCACTTATTACGAGTGTTCCTGGAGTAAAGTTTGGTATAGGATTTTGTGAAGCAAGTGGTGATAGACTTGTAAGACATGATGGAAACGATGAGGAACTTAGAAAGTTAGCAGCAGAATCAGCACTAAAGATTGGTGCAGGACACGTATTCGTAATATACATTAAGGGTGCTTGGCCAATAAACGTACTAAATACACTAAAACAGGTTCAAGAGGTATGTACAATCTACGCTGCTACAGCAAACCCTGTACAAGTTATAGTAGCTGAGACAGATCAGGGTAGAGCATTAGTAGGTGTAGTTGATGGATATAAACCTGTAGGAATAGAGGATGAGAGAAAGATTAAGGAGAGAAGAGAGTTCCTAAGGAGAATAGGCTATAAGCAACAACCATAGCCAGATATGTAATTGTAGGTTAGGAAGCTATGATACCAGTAGATAGAGGCTATGTAAGGGATATAGTGAGGTTGATAGAGTACTTTGACGGTGTACGTGTAGGGTATGGTGTAAACTTCAAAACTATAGAGAAAATACTATCGAATAGGAGGAGAATTGAAGAAACACTACCATATAAGTTTAAAGCCTTAAAAAGAGATATTGAGGAAATGCTACTACTAGTCTATAAAGATAAGAGGGTAGTTAAAGCATTAAAACATCTTAGGATATCACTATTCCTCCATAGGTTTGTATTCTTTACACTAATGTTCTCCTTAATAGCTTTACTCATGGGTGTAGTTATATCACCAATAATAGTATTTCTCGTGTTCCCAATACTCTACATTGCAGTGTTTTTAAAGACTCGAAGCCTAGTCATTATAAGGACATTCTACATAAATAATAGGGGGAAGCTAGCACCAGGTAAGGATAGGAAGCTTAGGGAGACTATTAATAGGCTAATAGACTTGTTGAGAGAGATTGAGTGGGCTAGAGGCTATATTAAGTTAAGACTCTACAATACAGACTATAATAACATTAGGATTGTTAAGAAGCCGGGATTCTTTAGAGACTACTTTGTAGCTGTTGTGGTATAAGTGATATTAGTTTACTTAATGTTACTATTTTTGCACCCTTCTCTAAGAGTTCAACTAGGTTTACAGCTCTAAATATGTCATCACTTACAGCTATTACACCATACTCTCCCAGTATGAGTATTTGGTCTACACCGTTAATATTATCTGTGATAATGTTTATGTGGTTGGGGTCGTCTGGTTTAACCTCCTTAATGAACTTTATTCCACCCTTAGCATACTCTTTAACTAACGGTATTTCACGATGTATTAAGTCAATTATTCTCTCCTTTAACGCTTTAACTAAGGCTATAGTGTATGGGCTTGTACTGTGAACTATTACGTCAACACTAATATTATTCTTGTATATGTTTAGGTGTAGTAGGTATTCTAGTGGTGGTCTACACCCGCCAACACATCTCCATGATCCATCGAAGAATACTTCAACAATCATATATGGTTCTAGTATATTCTTTGGTATACCCATAGGCGATATTAGGAATGAGTTTTCTCCTGCTCTAATACTTATATTGCCATCATATAATCCTATAAGGCCCTTATTGAATAACTCTTTTGCAGCCCAAACTAGTTGTTCACGGGGGTTCATGGTGTTAACCTTAACGTGTACTTAGTAATTTTACATTTTTAGAGCCACAGTAAGGACACTTTACCTCCCCAATATCACTAGGATTTCTGACACCCTTTATACTAAAGAATCCACCCTTACCACTCTTTGCACAATCCCTACACTGAAACCTTAATCTTGCCATAACCTTTTACCCTCTCCACCAGAGTATGTTGTTAAGGGTATTAAAGTTTTAAGTTTAATAGTGAGGAAAATGTAACTACTAGTTCACTATCTCTTAGCAGATACCTTTTCGTGGAGAGTAAGAGATATAAACTTACATTAGTATATTCGAGATTTGAATATAGTTTGTAGTGTAGGGTTTATGTGATGAAGATTTACATTGTAGGTGATGTCAATTCTAGTATGGTAAGAGAGGTTACCAACCTAATACTGCATAGTGGTGGGAGAGTAGAGCTATACGTATACACTAATAGTTGTCTTAGATATATGGAGGTATTGAGAGAAGCCCTACTGAATAATATTTCTGCAGGGATAGTTGTTTACGAGAGGAAGCTTAAAGACATAGTTGCCGATGTAGATGGAGAGGTATCAAAAGATACTGTTATCCTAATCGGAGATAATGTACCCCCCGAGATAGCTAAAACACTACAGAAAGTGAATGCAAGACTAGTGAGGTGTTATAGTAATGGGTAGTCTAGAAGTAGATTTCGTAATTACAACTGATAGAACGATGATGAGTAACCATCATGGTAAGGAGTTTCTAGGATTTATTGCAACAGGTCCACCAATAGGTATGCCTGAAAGCCTATGGTTATGGCTTACAGCACCTAAAGTGAAAACAGATAAGTATGGTAGACCGGTAGAAGCACCATACGGGCTTAGAAAGATTGAAGCGGCACTACTAGATCACGGATTTAAAGCTGCAATAATAGATCCAGACTACATAGACAGGTATCTATATCGAGCAAAAGCACTACTTATAGGGCATCACGACTTCTTCGCATTATGTCCTCCAAGTTCTGAATGGTGGTTTATAACTGGAAGGGAGCCGGTAAACGCTAGATCCTTTAGGAGGCTTATGGAGAAAGAGTGTATTAGAGCTGCTAAGAGGAGAGGTCTCAAAATAATTGTTGGTGGTCCAGCTGCATGGCAGTGGCTTTGGAAAATTGATGAGTGGATTAAGTGGGGTGTTGATACAGTAGTTGATGGTGAAGCTGAAAAAGTTATAGTTGATTTAGCACAAAAGGTAATTGATGGAGAGGAGCTTCCAAGATACATCTATATTAGCCCTAGGGATGCACCAAGTATAGAGGAGATACCAGTTATAAAGTATGCTAGTGTTAACGGTTTAGTTGAGATTATGAGGGGTTGCCCTAGAGGATGTAGGTTCTGTTCAGTAACATTAAGACCACTAAGATACATACCACTAGATATGATTGAGAGTGAGCTTAAAGTAAACGTTAGATACGGTATTAGAGAGGGTGTTATACACTCAGAAGACGTACTACTATATGGAGCTAAAGGTGTAATACCACAACCTGAACCACTAATCAAACTTCACATGCTCGTTAAAAGGTACTATAGGGTTTTTGCTTGGAGTCATGCATCACTATCATCAATTAAGTATGCTCAGGAGAAATACAAGCTTATAACGAAACTAACTGAAATAGTATTTGATGAACATCAGGACTTTTGGGGTGTAGAGGTTGGTATTGAAACCGGATCACCAAAACTAGCTGAAAAGGTTATGCCAGCTAAAGTTGCACCATACCCAGCTAGAACATGGCCTAATGTAGTTGAAGATGCATTTGCAATAATGCATGAACATAGGATAATACCTGCAGCAACAATAATACTAGGTCTCCCCGGTGAAACAGTAGATGACGTTATAGCTACACTAGAACTACTAGATAGACTAAAGGATTATAGGAGTCTAATAGTGCCAATGTTCTTTGTACCCATGGGGCTATTTAAGAATAAAGACTGGTTTAAAGCAATACATTTAAGGAGAGAACACCTAGAGGTAATGAGGGCTTGTCTACTACACTCACTTAAATGGGCTGAAGATATACTCAACAAATTCTATATGAGAGGTCCACTATATCTCCCAGTAAAACTCTTACTAAAAATGTTTCTAACATATGTTAGAATTAAGAGCCGTAAATACATAACCGACGAGTTCTTAAACAAATTCTCATCTAAACAGTGCAGTAACTCTCATTAAAGAAGGAGGGTCTACTCCCACTCTACACTAATACCTACATAATTAAAGCCACTATCACATTATTACTCTTAATAGGGCTAGCTACATTAATATCTAGTTTTACCATACCGTATTACAGTAAATACAAGGTCACTAAAAGCATATTTGAGGTGGTTAGAGAGATCTTAGAGTTAAAGTGACTCCTACTTTGTTAGTCTTAACTCTTAACGGTTAAAGTATTTTTTACACAATGTCTATATTGGATGTACTAGGTTTAAGTAGTTTGAGTATAATTTAGGTTTAGGGTGTGAATAGTTATGGGTAAGGTTAAGATTATAGCTTCTATTGGGCCTTCCTCATCAGATATACATGTATTATTGAGGATGGCTCGTGAGGGAGTTGATGGTTTTCGTTTAAACTTTTCACATGGTACACATGAGGAGAAGAAGCGTGAAATATCACTTATAAGGGAGGTTGAGAGTAGACTAGGTAAACCAATACCAATAATAGGTGATTTATCGGGGCCATCAATTAGAATAGGTGAGGTACCAGTATATGAGGTTAAGAGGGGTCAAAAGCTAAAAATAATACCGGCGTTGAAGGGTGATAGGAATACCATACCACTACCAAGTATTGACGTATTTAATGCTCTTGAGGAGGAGGATATACTACTCTTAAGTGATGGAAAGATAGCGTTGAGAGTTGAAGAGGTAACATTAAACCATATATCAGCTATAGCATTAAATGATGGAGTAATAAAGTCTAGAGCATCAATTGTAGTTAAGGGTAAGGAGTTCCACACTTCAGCATTAACAGAGAAGGATCTTAAGGATATAGAGTTCTGTATAAACAATGACATAGAGTATATAGCGTTATCATATGTTAGATCAGCAGACGATGTTAGAGCATTAAAGGATATTCTCGGTGAAAAGGGTAGAGAGGATATTAGGGTTATTGCAAAAATTGAAACGAAAAGTGCAGTATCAAATCTAGACCAGATAGTGGAGGAGGCTGATGTAATACTTATTGCTCGTGGAGATTTGGGAATGCACTTCCCACTAGAAGAAATACCTAAACTACAAAAGGAAATTACTATGAAGAGTCTTTCTAGAGGGAAACCAGTAATTGTAGCAACACAACTACTAGAATCGGTAGTCTACAATCCAACACCTACAAGAAGTGAAATAGTTGACGTAATGACAGCAGTATGTGATGGAGTTGATGCACTACTATTAACAGATGAAACAACAGTAGGAAAATACCCTATAGAAGCTGTTAGATGGTTAAAGAGGATAATAGAGGCATATGAGGATAGGTCTTGTGTGAAAATACCTGGAGTTAATGAGACTATTTACGATAAGTTTGCTAAGGGAATAACATTACTAGCTGAATCAATGAATGCAAAAATCATAGCATACACTAGGAGTGGAAATACTGCTCGAAGACTATCAAGATATAGACCAGCAACACCATTAATAGCTGTAGCTAGTAACATAAAGGTAGCTAGACAAATAAGTATACTATGGGGTGTAAAAGCATACTCCAAAAAAGTAGATAACTTAGGAAACATATGGGATACTATAAGAGACTTTCTGAAGCAGAAAGGCGAAATAGCCTACGGCGATATAGTCATTATGACTATAGGTTTAAGGAAGGGTACAACAGATCTAGTACGAATAGAAATGATATAAAGACATCATTAAATTATATTTAAACTTAAATAGAAGTTGAAAGAAGGAGATACAAACTAAACCTTAAATATACAGGTGATACAATTTAACCATAGAGTAATGAAGTAGCTTAAAGTAGTAAGAGATTTAGATTATCACTCAATAACCATAATACTGGGTAACATAATAATCTAGTATAGGTGGTACCGACGGTTAACGTTGAATCTATTATAGCTAGACTTAGGAGAAAGTATGGTTTTGCTAGGCTAAAACATGTTAGAATTGAGGGTGATAAGGTAGTGTACTTTATAGATGTTAGTGGTGTTAGAGCTAAAGTATACGTATATAGGAATGGTAGAGTCTGGGTTAAATGTCCAGTTAAGAGTCTCAGTTTAAGCATTAAGAGGGAGTTTCAATCACGTAGGAGGTGTTTTAGAAGGTAATAGGTTTAACATAACACCTTCAAGCTAGTATTAAGTTTAATGAGTTAATAATGGGTGTACTGGTTATGAAGAGAACACACAATAGGAGAATAGAGGCTCTTATCGAGGTATGGAGTAAAATAATGTCTGTAAATAAGAATTGGAGTAGAGAGGAAATTGTTAACCTACTTAGAGACGTATATATGAAGAGGAGGATAGAGCCGTTAAGAGGGCTTAGTAGGCCATCAGATATTTACGAGAAGGAGTTAGCAAGTCTATTCTTTGTAGGCAAGTATGGTTTGGGACTACTAGAGGACTATAAGGATGTATTCTATGGTGCACTAGGTTTTGAATCGAAAGTTGAAGAGGTTATTGAGAAGATTATTGAGGTAAATAATGCTAGTGAAGCTAGGAAGATTATTAGTGAGTTTATATCTGGCGATAATGGTGATTCAGGTATTGATGGAAATACTCTAGCTAAAATACTTAGAATACCATTCACTGGTGTAATACTTGGATTCTGGCCTGAAGAAAAGTTTATAAAGGTTATCAATATTATGAGTAACGCCTTTCCCGAACTAGAGAGTATTCTGAGAAAGTACGTAAAATTCTATATTGCATTTAGAACTGCTGAAGCAATAGCTAAAGGTGAATTAAGATCGTCAAAAGTTAAGGAGGCTTATAAGCGAGCATTATCAGTTAAACTAGGGTTTCCAAAGAATGTCCCTGGAGACCACTATGTATTTACGATTGCTAGAGAAGTTTTCAATGTTAGTGAGAGGGTTTTACAGAGAGTTCTACCTAAAATTGCTAAGCCTAGTAGGAAGAGTAGTAGAGACCTACTTAACCTTTCAGCATCACCTACAGACTAAACTAACTTCAATATTTTATCTACAACCCTTTCCACATCCAATTTAAACTTTGTATTCACAAGTCTACTATAGTCTCCTATAGCAGATTCTAATAGTGGATCATAACCTACTATACCTAG
>DQVH01000115.1 GCA_015661855.1 Desulfurococcales archaeon | reverse complement strand
CCTTAACTTCAACTATATTTTTCTCATAGTCTTTTCTTAACTCTTTCAGGTATTTGTGTATAAACTTTCTAAGTGCTGGACTAAAATGTTCAGTACTTCTAATCTGTAGTATTGCTTTATGTATCCCGCTAAGCTTTTTCTGGCATAGAGGGCAGAGTGTTAGTTTTATTTTTGCTGGTACGGTGTATTTCTGAGTTACCCTATAGCCCTTAACATTTGTTTCTACAGTAACCTCCACGTTGAACGTGTAGTTTAGTGTTTGTGGTAAGTGTATGTGTAGTTTAGTATTTTCAAGTAAGACTCTTGATTTTTGAGCTATAGCCGACGGTAAAGCTGCATATATGTTTTCCAGGAGGTTTGTACTAACACTCGTCCATTTGCTTCCACTCTTTACTGCACCACAAGACTTACAGACTTCTAGTACTATTTCGCCCTTTATGGATAGTAGTTTGTGTTCTTCAAGGTAGCATTTAAGGCATAAATTGTCTATGAACGGTATTTTCCCATCATATTCTAATCCGCATCTAGCACAAAACTTAGTCATTCCTGTAAACCTCAAATAAACGGATACTTTATTTTTACTATTTGAGCATGGGGAATGTTTGAAACCCACAGTATAGCTTCTTCGTGAATTAATCCTTCCTTCAATGCTTCCCTAACTATATTTTCTCCAACAATGTTAGCTATTGTAGCTTTCTTTAGTTCCCTTATAGCTTCATCTATTGTTACTAGTGTTCCGCCATAAAACTCCTTTTTTACATCTAAAACTAGTTTACCTTCAGTAAATCTCTTTCCCAGTAAGTTTTCATCACATACTGCTACTAATATTTCTCCTCCAGATTCATACTTTTTTAGATAGACTTTTTTCACCATCCTCTACAACCATATTTAAACTGGTTTTACTGATGTTTCTGCACCACAAGCTTCACACATAAGTATCCATACCCTGTCCTTTCGCTTTAATACTGTATCCCATGAACCACATGTTGGACATATAACGTACATTTTTATATATCTATTTAATAGAATATTTATTGCTTGTGCAGAGAATCTACCATGTAGTATTAGGCTTCCCGAAGACTCATCATAGTTACCTGGAGACCCTAGCTCTTTAAGCAAATACCTCATTAGGTGTTTTATGTCTCTACGTAGGGTATCTGTTATGTCCTTAAAGTTTCTAATTACGGTATAACTACCTGTAATTAGGACTTTAGCTTTTGGTACTTCCCTCCTTGTTACCGCTTTCACTGTTTTAGCTGATACACTTGAATATAATCTATCAAGCATCCACTCGTAACCATAAAATGTTGTTCGTGGTGACATACTTGATAACGCACCTCTCTAGCTTAGACGGTTATATTAAGTCTTATATATTTGCTCCCCATCACTTGATTATGGAGAGTAATGTAATGAGAGTCTACATTGAAACTTACGGGTGTACATTAAATAAAGCCGATACGGGTCTCCTAACTACGATACTAAAGTCACATGGCCATTCTATAGTACATTCAGTAGATAATGCTGATGTTATAATAATCAATACTTGTACTGTTAGAAAGGATACAGAAGAGAGAATGGTTGAGAGAATAAGGTATCTTAGGAGAGTAGCTTTAAAGAATAAGAGTAGACTTATTGTAGTAGGATGTATGGCTAAAGCTCAACCATCATTAGTATTGAAAACTGCACCTGAAGCCGACCTTATATCCCCAGCAAACATCCAGTATATCCCAAATGTATTAAAAAGTAAGAGAAGGGTAATACTCATTAGCGGTTACAGGAGAGATAAAAGTAAAATACCAATGTACATTAATGGAGTAATAGCGGCTATAGCTATATGTGAGGGTTGTCTTGGTAACTGCTCATACTGTATAGTTAAGTATGCAAGAGGCCCTCTCCAAAGTTACCCCCCAGAACTTATAGTTAAATATGTTAAGGAGGCTATCTCACATGGTGTAAAGGAAATTCAGTTAACAGCTCAGGATACAGCTGCATACGGCTATGACATCGGATTGAAACTAACAGATCTATTAAGAGATATAGTTAGTCTAGAAGGAGATTTCATGGTGAGAATAGGTATGATGAACCCCCATCTAGCACTAAAAATACTTGATGAACTAATAGAAATTTTAAGGGAGCCTAAAGTTTACAAATTTCTCCATATACCACTTCAGTCAGGTGATGACAGGGTGCTAAAGGTAATGAATAGACCATACACAGTAGACGAGTATAGGTATTTAGTTAGAGAATTGAGAAGTAAAATACCGGATTTAGCTATTGCTACAGATATTATAGTAGGCCATCCAGGTGAAGATGAAGAGGCTGTAGAAAATACTATAAGGGTGATTAAGGAGTTAATGTTTGATAGAATACATGTCGCTACATACACTATTAGACCACATACACTATCTGCTACAATGCCTCAAATTCCACCTAAAGTTAAAAGTGAGAGAACAAGAAAAGTAGTTAAGGTTGCAGAAGAGGTTACACTTATAAAGCATAGAGAGAAAGTAGG
>DQVH01000145.1 GCA_015661855.1 Desulfurococcales archaeon | reverse complement strand
TCCTGCTGCCGCTCCTCCTACAGCTCCTACAGCTGCACTTGCAATAACCTCTATAAGGTCGCTCATAAAGTCACCGTAGTGTATAGTGTAGGGAAAGTTTTTAAAATATTCCATTAATACTGAGACTATGATACTACATTTTACTAGTGATATAGGTTAAGCATACTCTACTATAATGGGTTTAACTGTGTAGGGGTTTGGTTTTGAAGTATAGTAGGGGTTTTTGGAAAATCTGTATTGTCCTCCTTATACTAGCATATATCCCTATTATAGGCTTACCATTATTTAATAGTGAGAAACCGTATCTTGCTGGTTTACCACTCGTATGGTTCTACAGTGTTGTATGGGTTATTCTAGTGTTTATACTACTTCTACTAGTTTACTTTATTGATAGGAGGATTGGTGGTATATTTGAGTGAGGAGTATATTGCTATAGGTATTATATTTGGATGGTTGGTATTAACAGTTAGTATTGGAATGGTAGCGTCTAGGAGGGGTTTTAGAAGGTATTCGAGTGTTGAGTCATGGTTTGTTGCTGGACGTAGTTTAGGTCTTATAGTTTTATGGCTTAGTCTTGGAGCAAACATCTATAGTGCGTATACGTTCTTAGGGTTACCAGGTTTAGCTGCAAGAGAGGGTGTTAGGGTATGGGGGATAACACTTTATGGCATGTTATCGTTTCTAATAGGATTCTTAATAGTACCAGTATTATGGTCTCAAGCTAAAAAGTATAATTGGCTAACTATAGCTGATGCATTCGAAGGATTATATAATAGTAAACTTTTAGGAGCATTTGTAGCAGTTACTGGATCACTATGGTGTATACCGTATATTCAACTTCAAATACAGGGTATAGGCTATATAATTGAGGTAGCAGCATACGGGCATGTAGATCCACTATCGGCTAAGCTAATAGCATTTACACTAATAGCGGTATTCACTGTAATTGGTGGTTTAATGAGTGTTGCATTTATAAATATGCTACAGGGAGCTATAATGCTAGTATCTATATGGGTTATTGGAGTACTAGCTCCAATAGTAGCATTTGGAGGTGTAGATAAGCTATTTAGTATTCTAGGTGACTACGTATTGCACCAACCTAGAGGTGGTGTCTTTAGATTAACCTTTAGTACTGAGGATATACTGTGGCTAGTATCACTAATAACTATTGCTCCTTTAGCTTTCTGGTTATGGCCTAACCGTATACAGAATGTGTTTGGTGCAAGAGATATTAAAACTGTTAAACGTAATATCATGCTGGTTGGATTATACCAGATAAGTCAAATACCAGTAATACTTGTAGGTCTTACAGCTATAGCATTATATGCTGTAGGCTCTCTACAAGTACCTGTATATAGGAAGCCTGAAAGCGACTATGCATTTATGCTTGTAACATGTAAACTATTTCCACCATGGATAGTAGGTATTGTTGGTGCTGGTGCACTAGCCGCATCAATATCTACTGCAGCAGCAATACTTCACGTAGTTGGAGCACTATTTTCACGGAATGCCTATCAGCGTATATTCAGACCTAAAGCTAGTGGTAGAGAGTTAGTATTACTTGCAAGAGCTTTTACATCGATAATAGCAGTTGTATCACTAATACTAGCTATCTATGCACCAGGTGTACTCATATACCTACTACTAGTAGGCTATGCCGGTATAGTACAGTTTTTTCCAGCATATGTATTGAGGGTGTGGAGGAGGATATTAACAAAGTATGGTGCACTAGTGGGTATGTCTACGGGTATGATAACAGTGGCAATAGTGAAATCTATTCTCGGAAGACCATTTGGACTCTACGAGGGCTTCTGGGGGTTACTGGTAAACATACCATTAGCACTACTGGTAAGCTATATTGAGAGAAGGGTTAGAGTAGGAGAAAAATATTAACCTTAAACCCGTATTACCTTATTGTATTCTCTACTGTTTCAAATATTCTAGTATAGGCTTTAACAGCTAACTTTATACTATCTACTTCTACATACTCATTTGGTTGATGGGCTAACTCCTCTCTTCCAGGGCCTAAACCTATAGTGGTTATTCCTCGAGTTCCAGCAGTGTATACGCCATCTGTACTAAATCTCCATATGTATGTTCTTATATCCTGTTTTATAGAGGATAGGCTTTTCTTAAGTTTTAAGACTAGTGGGTTATTTTCATCTATTAGCCATGGAGGGAAGAAGTCTATACATTCTACTACATAGCCTGTCCAACAGTTTAACCTCTCAGTTAGTATTCTAGTGTATCCATTTAGAATCTTCCCCTCGGCCTTCAATTTCTCTATAAGTGGTACTAATGGTTTTAAGATGTTGTCTATGCTCTCACCTAATACCACCCTTCTGTCTAAAATTAACCTACATTCATCTGGTATTTGTGGTGTTGATTTAGGATTACACTCGATTACTGTTGGTGTTATTGTTGCTTTACCTAGTTTAGGGTGTTTTGGTAGTTTCGGTTTAATAGTGTTAACGACTTCATAGACTACTGTGCTTAAAGCTTCTATTGGGTTAACTCCATACTCTGGCATACTTGCGTGAGCTGTTTTACCCTGTAGGTATACTTCTATTAAGCATCTACCTCTATGCCCTAACGCTATGTTAAGGTTTGTTGCCTCCCCTAAAACTACTAGTTTTACTTTATCCTCATCTATGTATTTCTCGAATACGTGTTTTAGTGCTACTCCTTCAGCTGTTTCTTCGTGAACTACGAATACTAGGTAGAGTGTTGTGTTTATCTCTCTTCTGGATATTAATGGTACTGATGCTATCATTGATGCTACTGCTGATTTCATGTCAACACTACCTCTACCATACAGTTTACCGTCAACTATTCTTGCTGAGTATGGATTATACCTCCATAACCTTATGTTTCCTGGTGGTACATGGTCTATGTGCCCCTCAAATACTAGTGTATCCTCTCTAGAACCCTTCACTACAGCTACTACGCTACCCAGCTCGTCAATAAATACTTTGTCAACTCCTGAATTCTCTAGGTACTCTCTTACTATGTATGCTACTTCCCTCTCTCTACCTGATAGACTAGGTGTTTTAATTAGCTCTTGAGCATACCTTACAGCATTATCCATAGCCTTCTCTATGTCCATAGGTATAGTACACCAGAACGGGTATGATGTTTTTATAAATGTGTTTTAGTTATGCTATTTTCTATTATAGTACTCTTTTAGTGCTTTCTCGAAATCCTCTAGTGTAGGGTTAATTAGTGGTGCATCACCACTAACCTTTCTAACTATATCTGGATCTTTTAGTCCATGCCCTGTAACTAATACTACTACTGTTTCATCTCTATCTATAACTTTGTCTTCTAGTAGTCTTATTAATCCTGCTAGTCCTGCTGCTCCTGATGGTTCTGCAAATATACCTTCAAGTGATGCTAGTAGCTTCATTGCTTCAACTATTTTCTCATCTGAAACTGTTTCAGCGGTACCCTTAGTCTCATATAGAGCTTTTAATCCTGCATCTCCATCCCATGGATATGGGTCTGCTAGTCCTGTAGCTATGGTATTTGGCTTCTCCCAAGGCTTAATACTGTGTGGATCCTGTTTCTCCTTAAATGCTCTAACGAATGGTGCATTACCTTCTGACTGTATTGCTGCTAGTTTTGGTATATCACTTATAAAGCCTAGTTCCCTGAAATCATTAAACCCTTTCCATACACTCGTTAGTAGTGCTGCTGAACCAACAGGTACTATTACCCAGTCTGGAGTAGTCCATTCAAGTTGCTCTACAATCTCGTAGGATATACTTTTAACACCTTCAATCTGGTATGGATTGAATGGTCCAAAGCTTGGACTAGGATAGAAACCATACTTCTCCATAACAAGCTTCATCATTTTAACTGTTGGATCCTCTCTACCTAAACCTCTAACACGAAATACTTTAGCACCATAGAATAGTAGTTGAGCTATTTTCCCGTAGCTTGCAGTTTCAAGTACGAAAGCGTATGTCTCTAAACCTGCTCTAGCACTATAAGCTGCTAGTGCTGCAGCTGCATTCCCACTAGAAGCTGTTACTGTAGCTTTAAATCCAAACTCTACAGCTACACTTACAGCAACAGACATACCCCTATCCTTAAAGCTTCCAGTAGGATTTCTTGTTTCATCCTTTAAGTAGAGTTTTCTTAAACCCAGTTTTTCAGCAAGCCTACTAGCTTTAATTAGTGGTGTTCCACCTTCACCAAGTGATATAATATGTCTATCATCCTTTATAGGCATTAGTTCACGGTATCTCCATAGATAGAATGGTCTTTTCGCTATAGTACTCTTACTCATAACCTCCTTAACCTTCTCGTAATCATAGTATATATCTAGTCTACCAAGATCATTACCTTTACACATTATAGGTTTCTCATCGAAGTAATATACTCTACCACACCTACTACACTTAAGATACTTAACATACGATACCATAACCTACTATACACCCCCAAGTTTTAGTTTAGAAAGAATACGGGATTAAAATTAGGGTGAATAATATTATTTTAAACTTAAGCGTTTAGGTGAGGGAGAGTTACTTGTTTGTGTACTATTGGGTTAGGGTTATTCGTATTCTTCGTATTTACTGCCCATAACCATTGCCATTACAGCTTTCTGAACGTGTAGTCTATTCTCTGCTTCCTCGAAGTATAGTGATTTCTCGTATTTATCTAGTACTTCATCTGTTACTTCTTGTCCTCTATCTGCTGGTCCACAGTGCATATAGTATGGTTTACCTGCTTTCTCGAGTAGATCCATTGTTACAATCCAGTTTTTGAATTTACTCTGATACGCTTTAGCTCCCTCCTTATCTACAGTGCTATTGAATGGTGGGAAGAACTTTTTAGGACTCCAAGCCTTTGGGTATACGAAGTGTGCTCCCTCAAATGCTTCCTCCATGTTATTTGTTATTGTTAGGCTTCCACCATACTGGTCAGCTAGCTCTTTAACCTTCTTTATAATGTCATCCATTAACTCAAATCCTGGTGGGTGTGCTATAACTACATCTGCTCCAAACATTGCAGCTATTAATGCTACACTTTGGGGTACAGCTAGTGGCTTTAATCCTCCAGAGTATGCATAGCTTACTACAAACTTTTTACCCCTAATCTTAGGCATTACTTCTAGTGCTGTCATTATGTCTGCTAGTGCTTGGAATGGATGGTATAGGTCATCCTCCATATTCAATACTGGTACTGTAGCCCACTTAGCGAATTCCTCTACAATTCTATGGCCTCTACCTATAATCCATTTAGCTGGATCACCATAGATTCTTATTGCTATAGCATCACCATATCTACTTAGAACTCTAGCTACATCACTAATTGCTTCAGTCTGGTATGGTACCATATCTTCTGGTAGTGTTGGGGTATATACGTCATCAGGGCTTAGAAAGTGTGCATGACCACCAAGCTGGTGTATTCCAGCTTCAAAGCTATTTCTTGTTCTAAGAGATCTATTATAGAATAGCATGAAGAGTGTTCTACCCTTAAGGTACGGTGTTGGTATACGGCTCTTAAACTTCCTCTTTAAATCCCATGCTGCTTCAAGAACCTTCTTAATATCCTCCTGAGTATAATCGATATTCCTTAACCAATCTCTACCCTCAAAATAACCTACATACCAGGGTCTACCCATAAAAACTCCCTCAGCAAAGTCTATTACTCCATGAGCTAATAAAGATTTTCACTATCAAGAGATATTAGGGTGAATCTCCTATGTAGAGTTAGCAGCTAAAGTGGTTATTTAAATATGTTATTGAGTTTTTAAGTTTACACTATTCTACTGAGATTTAATTACCTAGATAACATTTAGGAGTATTATGGTTTAATCACTACTCAACTATTTTCCAGTTTATTGCTGGCTTTATCCCCGTACGTTTTACTACATTTAGTCCTCTCTTCTCGGCTTCTTCAAGTATTTTCTCTTCATCTACAGTTAGTATCTTCCTATTCTTCATAATGAGTTTACCATCTATTATTACTGTATCCACATCTTGCCCTTGTGCAGCATAGACTATGTGTGTTATGGGGTTTAGCATTGGTGTTAAATGTGGTTTCCAATAGTCAATTATTATTATATCTGCCTTCTTACCCTCCTCTATAGAGCCTATCTCTTTATCTAATCCTAGTGCTTTTGCTCCTCTAATTGTAGCCATCTCTATTACCTCCTCTGCTGTTAACGCTTTTGGATCCATATTTATTAGTGATTGACCTAATGCTGCTATCTTCATTTCCTCTATCATATCGTAGTTGTCATTACTTGGTCCACCATCACATCCTAGTCCAACATTTACTCCACTCTTAATCATTTTAGCTACTGGGGTTAAACCTGAACCTAACTTCATATTACTTGATGGACAGTGTGCTACATGGGTTCCCGTTTTAGCTAGTAGCTTTATTTCCTCATCATCAACCCATACTACATGTGCTAATACAACGTTATGTCCTAGCATACCAATTTTCTGGCAGAACTCTACTGGTTTACAGTTAAACTTTTTCTTAAAGTACTCTAGATCCTCCTTAACTTCTGCAAGATGCATTGTTATACCTATTCCTAGCTCTCTAGCTTTACTAACTATCTCTTTATACGTCTCTATAGTTACTGCTCCTGGCGTTCTAGGAGCAAACCATATGAATATTCTACCGTGCTTACCATGCCACCTCTGGTACATGTGGATTACCTCTTTCATACCATACTCTTTACTTTCTACTAGACCTGGATGGATAATATTCTCTTCTAGAGCGTAGCCTGGTGTATCCATTACGTGTCTTCCAAGTACACCCCTCATACCTATCTCTTCAACAGCTTTAGCTATACCCTCCATACCATATCTTCCTGAAATTCCAACTTCAAGAAACGTTGTTGTACCAGACTTTATCATTTCAATCATGCATAGTAGTGCACTAATTCTACCATCCTCTTTAGTATAGTGTCCTTGTAGTGGCCAAACGTAGTCTCTAAGCCACGGTATTAGCCTTACATACTGAGCCATACCCCTAATCATAGCTTGAGCCATATGTACATGTAGGTCTATTAGCCCCGGCATAACTATTTTCCTTGATGCATCAATAACTATATCACTATGGTGTAGATAGTCTTTATCCAATTCCTCCCTTTTACCAACCTTTACTATTCTATTATTCTCTATTACAACACCTCCATCCTTGAATATTCTTCTCTCCTTATCAACAGTTATTAGAATTCCACCTCTAATATACATGTACGTCAAAACACTAACACCATTTAAGTTTAAAAGTGTAAATTTACGTTTTAAGTTTACTCTAGTATGCTATGTGAACTTTCACCTTTAGTTTTCATATGTTTTAGTTAAAACGCTAAATAGTACATTACCATCACGTACTTAAAGACTTGATTAAACGGTATAATTGAATTATTGAATATTATAATTAAATACTTCTATTACGTGAAAGTATAAAGTCTACTATGGATAAGACTATAATTAAAAGTACATAGTACTGTTAATTCTAATCCCTCATTACTGGTGGATATTAATGAGGGTTAAGCCTTTAACTATAGGTGACTTAAGGAATCTAATTAATACTGCTTTAGGTAGAGTTAAAGCCGATCTTGTACTAAAGAATGCTAATTTAGTTAATGTCTATACATGTGAGATTATTAGTGGTGTTGATATTGCAGTTAAAGGTTCGAGAATAGCACTTGTAGGTAGAGCTAGCCATACTATAGGTGTTAACACTAAGGTTATAGACTGTTCTAAATACTATGTAGCTCCAGGATTTCTAGATGGCCATGTACATATTGAGAGTAGTATGTTAACTCCAATTAGGTTTTCTGAAGTGGTTATCCCCCATGGTACAACTGGTGTATTTATTGATCCACATGAGATAGCTAATGTTCTCGGAGTTAACGGTGTAAAATACTTTATCGAGGAGTCTAAGAATACACCTCTAAGAATATTTATTGAGGTTCCATCATGTGTACCCGCATCAGAAATTGATACTAGTGCTACCACCATTACTTTAAGTGATGTAGTTGAACTACTAAAACTTAATGAGACCATAGGGTTAGCTGAGGTTATGGATTTTACTGGAGTTTTAGACTGTAGAGATGAGTTACTGGGGAAGATAGTTTCAGCTATAGAGTTAGGTAAAATTGTTGATGGACATGCTCCGGGTTTAAGTGGTAGAGAGCTTTCAGCATATATTTCAGCTAATATTGATTCAGATCATGAGTGTATATCAGTAAATGAGGCTATGGATAGAGTTAGACTTGGAATGTATGTTATGGTGAGAGAGGGTAGTGCATGGAGAGATCTTAGTGAAATAGCTAAGATATTGCGTAGGAGTAGAGAGTTGGATTTGAGAATGTTCCTTTTAGTAAGTGATGATGTAAACTGCTACGACCTACTAGTGAGGGGTCATATGGACTATATAGTTAGGAGGGCTATAGAGTTAGGTGTAGACCCAGTTAAAGCTATACAGATGGCTACATTAAATACTGCTTTAAGGTTTAAACTTCAAGATGATATTGGTGGTTTAGCTCCGGGTAAGCTAGCCGATATAGTGTTATTATCGGATCTTGAGAAGGTTAAAGTGGATACAGTTATAATCGATGGAGTTATTGTAGCTAAAAACTATAAAAACTTATGGAGTACACCCCCAAAATATAAGCCTCCAGACTATGTATTTAACACTATCAAGTTGAAGAGACCAGTTAAGCCTGAGGATTTCACAATAAAAGCTCCTATTACTGAGGGGGAGGTTGAGGCTAGAGTTATAGGTATTGTACCATATAAGGCTGTAACTAAACATTTAGTTGAGAAGGTTAAGGTTAGAAATGGTATTGTAGTTTCAGATGTTGAAAGGGATATTCTTAAGATAGCTGTAATTGAGAGACACCATAGAACGGGTAGAATTGGTCTAGG
>DQVH01000118.1 GCA_015661855.1 Desulfurococcales archaeon | reverse complement strand
TTTAACTAACTCTAAAATCTCTCTAGCTTTATCATCCTCTAGAGCACCATAAACTATATCTTTAGGGCTTCTAGGTTTAGGTGTTACTTCCTCCATAGACTTCTCTAATAGCTTTTTCCTCATATACTGTAGTAGTTTTCTCCTCATAGATAGAGGTATCTCCTCTTCACCCACACAAACCACCTTAATATTACTTCCTATGTAATCTTATTAGGGCTCTCTATTTTTAAACATATACTTGTATAGACGTGGCTATGGGTGGAGAGATTATGGGTGCTATAGCTTATGTTTTAGACTTAAACGACTTTGCTAGATTAACTAAGGGTGTACAGAGATTCTACTGTATTAGAACTAAGGATATGAGTAGAGAAGTTACATTACATTTAATATGTACTGCAAGAAAGGATGATGTAATATACGTTTATGAAGAGCTTGATATTGTTGAAAGCCCTAGAGAATATATTGAAAGAATAAAGTATTTTAGAAGGAAAATACTTGAAATTATGCCAGATGCAATAGTTGGATTTATAGCTTTCGATATAAACCAGTTGAAGGAGGCACTAGGTTTCGGTGAAAGTGTAGCACCATTAACAAGTTAAACTTTAATCCTACTGTACAGTAGTTTTAAGTGGTAGCCGATGAAGATAGAACCCCTGAACAGATTTTGGTGACGACCCTTCAGCGGCTCTGAGGTTTTAAAGTAAAATATTTAGCTTTATCCTTACCGACAATACTGACTAGTTCATTTAGATCCCTAATGGGTCTACACTTTATAATCCTCATTAACGTATTAGAGTCTAATCCTGGTACAAGCTTAAGAATTCTTAATGGTGCATTATTAATGTCTAGTGGGTAGGGTATTCCAGTTACAGATCTAGGTCCATGATCTACTATTACGAAGTCCATAAACTTATGTAGTGGTAGCTTCATAGGTATATCGACTAGTATAGGGTAGGATCCCACCTGTCTTGCATATGTATGGTTATTTTCATGTAATTCTGTAAATACGTTTCTAAGGATAGTACCTTTAGGTATAACTCTTCTAAGCATGGGTACATCTATTTCTCTCCTAATTTTCTCCTTAAACACTTTGAAAATCCCCCTATGTTTCTCAATATACTTTGTTCCTACATGCCACATTCTTGTATGTGGAAATACTAGTACCTGTCTAATGTTTATTCTTCGAACCATGTACCCTCTATTATAGACTTCCTTAAGGAACTCGTAGGCTAAATGGTATGTCTCCTTAGTCTCCCCTATAAGCCCAAATACAAAGTTTATTCCTGGAAGTAGCTCTGGTAAACCATTCCATCCCCTTTTAGCACCAACTTCATTAAGTATTTTAATAGCCTCCATAGCCTCATCAGGCATAACCTTTAAGTTATTAAGCTTAATAACTTTAGGGTCAACAGATTCAATACCATAGGCTGCGACATCACCTGGTGTATGATACTCTATTATTATTTTAGCTACTTTCTTCGACTCATCAGGATGATGATATACTGTTCCAGGATTAACATTATCTATGTGTAGTGTTTTGAGGTTGGGTGCTACACATCTAATTCCATAAAATAATTTTCTTATCTCTTCAGGGTTTGGTTTTGGAAATTCGAATTCACCTACACCAATAGATTTGTAGGCGAATATATCTGGTTGTCTTCCAAGTCTAAAGTGTTTTACACCTAACCTGTACAGGTGTTCAATTTCCTTCACTATCGACTTTTGATCTCTAAATTTTGGTATTCCATATAGTGGTTCAATACAGAATGAACAACCACCAGTAATTACGCGGGGGCATCCTCTAAAGGTTTCTATTTCAACTATTAGGTTTTTACCGTAGTTTGGATGCTGTAGTACTATACGTGTACCTCGAATAATAAACTCCTCAATCTCACTATAGGAGTTTCTTAGTTTGTAGGGGTCTATTCTCTCTATAGATCTCTCCCTTAAAATATCGTAGATTACTACTTCAGGATCACCCTTAACTATAACGTCAAAGTTTGTAGCTACCTTCTCCGGTAATTCAGCTACTCTACCACCCTCAATACCAATACCGAATCTAGCAGCTGGCCCGGTAAGTATTTTCAATGGTTTACTTATTAGTCTAAACCATTCATCTAATTCACTTAGTCTAATAGGTGTACCACCAAGATATTTACCTGGAACAGCCATACCCGCAATAACAATAACCATATCCATTGATTCAGCTAATCTAAAGAACTCACTACCCATCATTCTAGCTTGATCAACTGTAATATACTTTACCATTGCATCTGGCTTGACAGTCCATACTGCTCCAGCAATATACCTGGGGTAAACATCAATATATGGTGGTACACCTAAACCAGCAGGTTCATCAGTATATCCATCAAGTATTAGTATTCTGTTAAAGTCCATTGCATACTCTACCTAAAGTACTCCCAACCCCTTTTAGGTATTAAGCGTCCTCTATAGTATACTCCTACTCTACCCTTATTAACAACTCTACCTATTACATGTAAGTCTAAGCCATAATGTGATATTATTTTATCGAGTTTACTTTTAAATTTAGAGTTTATGGTGAATAGTATTTCAAATTCTTCTCCACCATATAGTGCTAACTGTTCTACATCTATATTGTTTCTCGTAGTATACTCTTTTACTGTAGAGTCTATTGGTATACTGTTTAACTCTATTGTTACGTTACTTGCTTCAGCTAGATCGTATAGTGTTTGAGCTAAGCCGTCACTAACATCAATTGATGATGTAATGTATTCTGCTATTTCCATTATTTTATCTAGTAAGTCTACTCTAGCTACTGGATGTTTAGTTTTGTTTAAGATTTTTCTCCTCAAGTTTTCTGGTAGAGTTTCCAAACTGATTTTGTTGTAGTGTATATAGTTTGCTAATCCTGTGATACCGTATTCCCCACTGGTAACTACTAGGTCTCCCTCTTGAGCATTAAATCTTGAGGGAGTGTATTTACGTTTATCTAGTGATACTGCTGAAACTGATATCCATAGGTCGTATTTTGACTCATTAGTGTCACCACCAATAATGTGTAAACCATAGTATTTAGCTGCATCAGCTACACCCCTAAATAGATTAACTACTTCACTAAGCCTCCTATTGGATGGTATACCGAATGATACAACAGCTATAATTGGCTTGGCAAGTTTAACTACAAAATCGCTAACAACCATAGTTACAGCTTTCCACCCAAGATCATATAAGTCCATCCAGTAATACCTACAAAACTCCTCACTAAATGCATCAACCTTTAGAATAAGCCTCATTCCATTAACTTTTAAGCCTGAAACATCATCACCGAAAGGTAGAATGGCATCAGAAGGATAAGAAATAATATCCTCTATAACCTTAATAACCCCTCTCTCGCCGATATCTCTAAGTAAGACCATAAGCTAACACCATACCCAAGAGAGAACTCCTGTAGACTAGTTTGAGAGGACATAGTTAGCTTTTTTAGAGAATTAGTTTGTGGTGCGGGGGGTGGGATTTGAACCCACGCAGGCCTACGCCATCGGGGCCTAAGCCCGACCCCTTTGTCCTGGCTCGGGCACCCCCGCACCTACCCTTATGCTTTAGGGATTCGCTTTTATAAAGTTTTATTGTTTAACCCACTTGAATGTTATTGTTTAAAAGTACATAATGTACTTTGGGAGTGTTATTAGTTATTGGAGCCGCCGGCGGGATTTGAACCCGCGACCACCGGCTTACGAGGCCGGCGCTCTACCCGCTGAGCTACGGCGGCTCCTCAATAATAGATAGTGTTATATCTCCTTTTATTCCCTACTATCTTAGCTTACACTCTTGTATATAATTTCTTCAGGTGAAATATAGATATATTTCGGGGTATACTTTGTGTAAGTGGGTGTGGTCATGAGCTGGATTAAACCACCCATTAAAGCTGAAATAGGTATTATTGGTGGATCTGGTCTCTACGATCCAGGATTATTTAGAGAAGCTAAGGAGTATAAAATGTATACACCTTACGGTCTACCATCAGATAGTGTTATTGTTGGTGAGTTTAAGGGTAGAATTGTAGCTTTTATACCTAGACATGGTAGAGGCCATAAGATACCACCACATAGAATAAACTATAGAGCTAACATTTGGGCTTTAAAAACTCTCGGTGTTGAAAGAATAATTGCAGTGTCTGCCGTTGGTAGTTTAAGAGAGGACTATAAACCTGGAGACTTTGTATGTCCAGATCAGTATATCGACTTTACTAAGAGGAGAGAGTATACATTCTTTGAAGGCCCAACTGTAGCTCATGTATCTATGGCTGATCCATTCTGTCCAGAGCTGAGAGAGTTAGTAGTGAAAACAGCTAGAGACTTAGGAATAAGAATTCACGATAAAGGTACCTATGTATGCATTGAGGGTCCAAGATTCTCCACTAGAGCAGAATCTAGATTGTTTAAGGAGGTATTTAAAGCAGACATTATAGGGATGACACTAGTACCCGAAATTAACCTAGCTAGGGAAGCTGAAATATGTTATGTTACTATAGCTATGGTTACAGACTATGACGTATGGGCTGAAAAACCTGTAACAGCAGAGGAAGTTGTAAAGGTAATGCAAGCTAATGTAGAGAAAGCTAAAAAACTACTATACGAGCTTATACCTAGAATACCTAAAGAGAGAAAGTGTCCATGTAAGGAGTCTTTAAGAGAAGCACTAGTCTGAGGTAGTGTAATGTTAGATAAAGTAAAGAAAGCTATTGATAAGTCTAAGAGTATTGTAGAGAAGGAGGATAATCTAAAAATATTTAACGACATCATATGTAGGGAGAACATACTAATAACACATGATACTAGTGGGCTTATACCTGCATCAACACTTCTAAACCTATTTTTAACATTAAAACCATCCTCAAATGTTACACTTATACCTCTCGAAGTATTCTACAGTGTTCAAGCACCATACTACTCTAAACCAACAATAATCTTCCTAACTGATGTAAAGAGTACACCACGGACTAGTGATACTCTAAGACTACTGTCTATCACACATATAGTATTTTCACCTAAAATTCCCCCCAACATCCCACTCCATAGGAGAGGATTCAATATAGTAGAGTTACCGGAAAGTAGTAGCCGTGAGGAAACTATATTCCTGGAAATGTACACGTCAACACTAATGTTCTTTAAGACATTAAGTACTGATAGTAGGAGAGCAAAGAAAGTGTACAGTGAGGTATCAACACTAGATAGTATATTAGAGGATCTACTAGACCATTATAAAGAGGAATGTGATGAAGTGGTTGATTTAGTAAAGAGTAGTAATGAAATACTAATACTCTATACTGAACTCTTAAAACCTATAGCACAATACCTTTACAATAAGATTTCACTTAAGGGTAAGGGTATTCCACTAAAAATACTTCCACTAGAATTAGCTAGTGAGTATAGTACTCAGCTACCAAGTAATATAGTAGTGTTAAGGACTAGTATGGAGGAGGATACGTTTAGAGCATTTAGAGTTAGAGCTGGATTAGAGTTGAAAAGTAGGAGGCTAATCGATATTAGCGTCAAAACTGATCCACTAACTGTACCATACTATGCATTCATTATATTATGGAGTATTCTTGATAAATTACGTATATAGATATGTAAGAACGGCTACTATAATAGCTAATATTGACGATACTATTGATAATAGTATATAGCATGTAACTATTTCAGTTTCTCTAAGTGGACCTCTGACTAGTAGAAGATTAGCTAGTGTTATTGGTGCATACCTAGACTTATTTGCGATTAGAAGCTCCCTACTATAATCCACTATTACAGGTCTACACTTTATCTGACTTTTCTCCTTTAAACCACCAATACTACTCAGTATATGGAATGAGTTCATAATGCAGGGTAGCATAGCTGTTATAGCTATAACTTCAAGTCTCCCAAGAACAGCGATTACACCATAGTATGCTCCTAGAAAGAAGCTACCTACATCACCATTAAATACTCTTGCAGGATACCTATTATAAGGGTAGTAGCCTAGTAACACTCCGATAATGAGGGTTAGAGCGTATAGTGGAAATAGGTCTGCGATTCCTACATGGTATGTGAGAATTGATGAAATAAAGAGTGTAGAGAACATAAGTATTGATGTTGAGGGTAAAACACCATTATAAACGTCTAGCATATTGAAAGCATTAGATGGGACGGCAACTGCAAAGAGAAGTAGGATAGTGTATATTATTGTTAACCTGGTTCTACCTATAAATGGTAGGTAGGGGTATGGTTTAAATACGTAGAGTACAAGTATTGGTGCTATCGCAATCACTGTTAATAGCGTTTTTGAAAACGCATCTAGCCTTTTTAAATCATCAAGATACCCTACTAAACCAGCAAATACAGTTACACTAATGGTCACTAGTGTATACGTTGTATACTCTGGCCTAACTAGTATTATTAGTGGTAATAGTATTGTTGATGATATTAGGATAGCTAAACCTCCACTCTCAGGTAGAATAGGTTTAGACTTCTTATGAACATCTACGCCTCTAAGCCCTATTAACCAGTTAAACTTCATTACAATAGGTGTTATAACCCGCGTTATAGTATAGCCTAATATGAATAGTATTAGCATACTAATAATATCATGTAGGTTCATACTCTACACACAATCTTGAGTTGAAAAATAGTCCTAATAAAGGTACCTTTTTATACTAGTTATCTTAGAGTGCACTAAGCGGTGTTATATGTGAGACTACCCGGTTCATGGTTTACCTGGTTTATAATATCAATACTAATAGTCTTAATAGCTCCACACGCTACTCCAACTATAGGTATAGCACGGTTAGCTATCCTCCTATACCTAACACTATTACTCATATCAGCATTATCACTACTAAGTACAGTCTATAAGATTACTAAGGATCCTCTTTTCATATACGCCTCCGACATAGTAATATTAATTTACGGTGTATTTTTAGGGCTATCTACAGGGCTTATGGTACTAGTTTCACCTGTAGGAGTAGACTTTAAAGTTCCTATATTAATCTTAACAGCAGTTATTGAGACGTGTATAATAATACCAATAGCTGCTAACATTATAAGAAGGATTATAGGGTATGGGTTAAGAAAGATATTATCGATAGCTTACCCTACACTCATAGCCATTATAGTAGTTATTGTAGCAGTAATACTGGTTAAACTATGGGGTGCAAATTATAATATAGCTGTAACGATTTTACTAGCTATCCCTGTTATTATTACTACAGTATCTGGTTTAAAGGGAAAGTGAAATAGTGTAGTACGGCTTTTCGTAGCTATTTATCTTAATATTTAAAGGTTTAACCACAGTAAGTTATAGTAGTTAAGGGTAGTCTTAAGTGAGAGTGTTATGCGTATAGCAGTAGTACATGAGGCAGCTCATCCACCTACATCTAGTATTGAGATACTATATGCTATTAAGGATAAGGGTGCTGAAGCACTCTACTTAAGGCCGTCACGTATCTCATGTAGTATTGTTGATGGTGATATAAAGTTCTTTTATGGTATGAAGGAGCTGCCATCAATAGATGCAATTATTGTTAGATCATTGGGCTTCATAACCTCACTTGAACAATTTGTTAAAAGGTATGCTTTAATAAAGCTCTTTGAGTTAAAGGGTACACTTATAGTTAACCCTATCGACTCAATGATTATATGTAGAGATAAATTTCTAAGTTTAAGTATTTTAGCAATGAAAGGTATACCGGTACCAGAAACATTAATAACTGAGGTTGTACCTTTAGCTATGGCTCAGTCTAAGAAGTTTGGTACATTCGTACTTAAACCAGTTGTAGGGTCACTTGGTCTAGGATCACTAAAACTAAACGATACCGATATACTATTCAACATAGCTAAACTATATACAATGCTAAACCAACCCCTCTACATCCAAAGGTATGTTAGGAAACCAGGTAGGGATATACGAGTACTAGTTATAGGAGATGAAATTGTTGGAGCAATATATAGAGTTGCACCTTCCAGTGATGCTTGGAAAACTAATATTGCTCAAGGAGCTAGACCTGAACCTGCAAAACTCGATAGTGAGTTAGAAGAATTATCATTTAAAGTTGTAGAAGCTCTAAAACTATACTATGCAGGAATAGATATAGTAGAGGATTTAGAGGATGAAAAGCATAGATACAAGGTTATTGAAGTTAACGCTTCACCCCTATGGTCCGGCTTGAAAAGAGCTTTAGGTGTTAATCCAGCAAAAGAGCTTATAGAGTACGTATTTAAATTGGTAAAGCAGTAGAGATACACGGAAAGATGGATGATGACTAGTAAACCGTCTGAATGATATAAGCATGGTAATCGGTCGTGATGAAGAGCTCTCACACTGAAATCTTTAATCTATATTTACTGTCTTCTTCTCCTTAATAACCCTTAACACGTACATAGTGTATGTTGATTCAACACCATCAATTCTACCAATTTCATCTAGTAATCGAGCTAAATCCTCTCTATCACTAACTCTAACTTTTGCTAAAGCGTAGAATTCTCCTGTAACATCGTAGAGTTCGTATACGTCTTTGAGTTTACTAAGTTTACTTAAGACGTGATCGTATAGTTTTGGTTGAGCCTTAATCAATACGAATGCAAGTGTACCCTTCCCAACTTTAGCTGGATCTATATCTGCATGGAATCCTCGAAGTATACCAAGTTGTTTAAGTTTTTTAATTCTTAAGTGTATTGTAGCTTCACTAACGTTAAGTATTTTAGCGAGTCTAGAGTAGGGTATTTTAGCATCCTCCTGAAGTAGTCTTAAGATTCTCTTATCGGTTTCATCAAGATGGTATGAAGTTGACATTTCATTACACCAG
>DQVH01000155.1 GCA_015661855.1 Desulfurococcales archaeon | reverse complement strand
GTTGTAGGGTATTTTTAAAGCTCCACCAGCCACTAGTATGGTCTTATTAGGGTCGTACACTTCAGCTATAATCATCATTAATAGTAAATATGTGAACGCCAATGTAATAGATAGAATAGCTATAATATGTTGACTTCTCCTTCTAACTTTTACTCTACGTAAACCTATTTTAATCATGAACTATACACCTTAACCCATAATACGTGATAGTGTTGAACTTATCATTAAAACTAATGCTATTGCCGCTATAGGTAATCCAATAATTAATACTAAAAATATTAAGTCCATAGGTGGTATACCGAAGACTAAGCCTCCCCCAAGACTTGAAAGTACGATCACTATTATGATGAATACTAGTGGGAACACTACGAGTAAACTTATAAAGAATTCCATTAAAAACATCATTGAGTTTATTACCTCTCTCAACCTGTTCTCCATACCCCTCATTACATGGTTCATAAACTCCTCAAGAAACTCTTTAACATTACCACCACTCTCAACTAATCCAGCTAGGCTATCAAGTAGAGTTGATAGTAGTGTTGAAGTTGTATTTTCGGCTTCCCTCCTCAATACTGAAACACTATCCTGACCTAATATTGCTATTCTACTAACTATTCTGTTAAACTCTCTCTTAACATTAAAGAGTTCACCTTTAGCTGCAACTCTCTCAAGAATAGCTTCAATATTTCTACCTGCAGCTGCAATGGAAGTCATATATGCTATAAGATATGGCATTGAGATGTCTATTTTATCTGCTTGAACTCTAGCTCTAACAATAGGATAATACACTAATACGCCATACGTTAGAAGGAGTGATGCTATTGTTGGTGGTATTGAAAGTAATAATGCTATTACAGTAGGTAGTTTAAACAGTATTATATGTAGTATTGTGAATACGGGGAATAATATAGCACATACAAGTATTGTTATTAATGTTAATAACGCTATATATGCTTGAAAACTGTATGGTAACCCAGATGCATAATAGTATTTTTTTAGCCAAACTAGAGTTTTAAGGTAATATCTATATAGTCCTGTTCCTCTAAGTGTACGATAGCTAAATGTTATTAAGCCCATACCAGTTGAACCTCTTCAACCTCACTTGAAGCTTCAGCATATACTCTCTCAGGGTCCTGATAGTACGATCTTACAACTTTTGCTACATCACTAAATCTCCTAAGCTCCTTTTTAAGCATCCATTTTAGTATAACACTTCTTTTACGAAGATCCTCAATAACATCTGCTAATGGTATATTCTTGTTTTCAGATATAGTTTCTAGTAGGTAGCTTCTACCACTATAAGTCCATGAGTCCTTATTGGGATCCCACTTAAACACATCATTTAATAGTATTTCGTTTGTTCTAGGGTCTATACCGATAATCTCAGTAACCCTGATAACCCTTCTAACTATACCTGTGGGGCCTTTAACTCTACCAGTTAGGGTAATAACCTTCATTAACGGTATGAGTACTCTAGGTATATTCATAGGCTTACTTTCAAGTCTTGAAATAACTGCTTCAACAGTTTCACCATGAATAGTACATAGGCCTCCATGACCTACAGCTAGTGCTTGAAAGAACGTGTATGCCTCTTCACCTCTAATCTCACCAACAATAATGAATTCTGGTCTTTGACGTAGAGCACTCTTGAGTAGATCAAATAGTGTTACATCTTGAACTCCAGGTTCAAAACTAGGTCTAGTTATTAGGGGAACCCAGTTCTCATGGGGTAATCTTATTTCAGGTGTATCCTCTATTGTAACTATTTTTGCTTCAGGCCTAATTAGCATAGCTATAGCGTTTAATAGTGTGGTTTTACCTGAAGCCATTGGCCCAGCTATCATCATACTCTGTACATTATCTACTAGAAGCCAGTAGTATGCTGCTATAGTTGGTGATAGAGTATTAAATCCTAATAGGTCGACTATAGTGTATGGTTCAACACTGTACTTTCTTATAGTAAATGTGCTGCCTCTACGTGAAACCTCACCTAAAGTTAAGTGTACACGAAATCCCTCAGGTGGCAGTGGTCCTTCAACTATGGGTCTAGCAAATGTTATGCTCTGACCAGCTTTATAAGCTAGTCTACGTATGAAACGGTCCAATGCTTCAGGTGTAGGGAAGGTAACATTGGTTGGCATCCACTCGTAATCACGGTGATAAACGTAGACTGGTAGTCCATAGCCATCACAATTATGTGTTATAACTCCTACACCATGAACAAAATTGTGGTAGCTCTCAACTTTAAAGTCGTAGACGTATCCGTAGTAGGGTATCTCATTAACTTCAATAACCTTCAGAGCTACAACATCACTTGATTTACCGTATCCACCAAGTAAACGAGTATTACCTAAACTTAATAATCCAACACCATCCACTACAACCTTATAATACAATCCGCCATTTCCTACACTAGGAACCTCCAATTTCAAATGTGAATACCTTCCTAAAGTAGTAGAGGTTTCCATTTGTAACCGTTTAGGTTCTATTATTAAACTATTATACAACCTCTTATCGATACGGATTTGAATACGCCTTAACCTATTATCCACACTGAATATGTTTAGTTTAAACGGTATACCAAGTTTTAATAGTAGATAGATTAGGCTGTATGCTAGATTTAGAGATTTAACTGTAATTGTACAAGTAGCATTATACTTGCTATTTCCAAGTATGCTTTTAATCATCTCTCTAATAAACCACTCTGGAGCTTCAAATATGAAATTGGGTACAGCTTTATCATGATCGCTTACACCTATACACCATACATCCTTAAATAGCCACACTATAATCTTATTGTCGACAATTATTGTGGTATGTTTATTGTCTACTCTAACCTTTACAGAAGTATTGAATGCTCTCTCGAAAACACTTTTACATTCCCTAGCCAACTTTCTCTCATACCTATCAAACTTAATGTGTATTTCTGAAAGATTATATGGTATGTATCCTCTAGAGAGGTAGTAGCCTATAGCTTTTCCTAAATCTCTATTCACCCTAATTACTGCTGGTACCCTATATTCTACCCCATCCTCAATAGTGGTAAGGTATAGTTTCCCCCTATACTTCACAATTAAGTGTTTAGATTTTTCTAGTTCTAGAAACTCTTTTAAGAGTATACTCTCCTTTACTCCATTTTCAGATATATATTGGACTTTAATTCTATCCTTGTAGGGTGTTTTACTAAATAGCTCGATTAAGTTTACCTCTAGTTTACTTCCGTGATTACTTGTACTGTGTATATTGAGTTTCCTAACAGCTAATACTAGATCTCCTACTTTAACCTCTCTAGCTCTCTTAACCTTTATGCCATCTAGGCTAATAGTGAATACTGGATGGTATGGTGTTACATAGAATACTCTACCATCCTCAAGCTTTATACTTAAGATTTTACCCTCAAAACTAGGCCTTCTAGCTATAAACACTACTCTACCTTTAACTATTCTACCTCTACCTATGTCTAGTGATAGTACTTCTACAGGTATCTGTGGGTACGCTTTTACTATATCGTAATCCTCTTTTACACATTTAGAGTGCCCCAATATAGTATTGAATATCTTACCTATTGTCCCGAATACTGGTTTACCATTTACAAAGGCTAGTACGTATTCAAATTCAGGAATACAGGTTATATCTTCAACATAGGGGTCTCTATATATTGGGTCTAATGGTCCATAGCCTATGAAGTCTCTTACAATGTAGTATTTTATCTTACTTATTGCCCTTCGAGGTACCCTAATACCGTAAGCTTTTATTACACGGTCAACTTCAGCTTCTAATGCTGCTTTAGCTCTATCATAAGATCTTAGTAGTGAAGGGTCAAGTCTAGCCTCATCAAGTATTATCTCTTTAATCTCGTCAATAACTCGTATCTCCCTACCGGTAAGGGGTGGTTCAATAACATGATATCTAGTAATACCCTCAGGATCAACATAGATTGCTACATGAGCGTAAGGGGGGTTAACGGGGTAAAAGTCTCGGATAATAACATTCTCTCCAAGCACTCTAACTGGTAGTGGTATTTTACGTCGATTAGATTCACTACTTCTAGCTACCACAAGCACCTCCTCACAGTATAAAACTACATTAACCCGCCTTCCCTAACACTATAATTTAGTTAAGACTAGAAATACCTTAATAAACACTACACCATATAGAAGACGTATTCTAAAAATAAACATTCTAATCTTAGAGATTATCAAGATAAACACTAAAGACTTACCATTAAACTTAATAAGCTCGTTAACACCATCTATGAGGATAACTAACTACGTTTACCATTAGATTTAAATTTATGCTTCTAAATTTAGTTAAGAAGGTGTAATGGGGAGTGACGATAAGTATAGATCCTGAAGTAGTAGAGCAAGTACGTAGAATATTTAAACTGCTAGAACACCAAGTAACATTAAATCTATTTCTAACTAGTGAGAGTAAATGTCCACACTGTAAAGAGGCAGAGGAGATCGTCAACCTAATATCTAGAATTTCGCCTAAAGTCAATATTAAAAAGTATTATGAGGGGTCTGAAGAAGCCAAGAAATATAATATTGACAAATATCCTGCAATAATAGTTCACGGAAAGGAAGAATATAATGTAAGGTATTTTGGTGTTCCAGCAGGTTACGAGTTTGGAGTACTAGTGGAGGATATTCTGTATGCATCAAGGGGTAGACCGGACTTACCAGAAAACATTATTGAGAGAGTAAGGAGAATAAGTAAACCAGTACATATTCAGGTATTCACTACACCTACATGCCCATACTGTCCATACGTAGCGAAAGTTGCCCATATGTTCGCTATAGCAAATAACCATATTGTATCAGACGTTATAAATGCTGTAGAGTTTCCAGAGTTAGTTGAAAAATTTAGAGTATATGCAGTACCAAAAGTCATAATTAACAGTAAGGTTGCATTTGAAGGATCTCTTACAGAAGAGGAATTTTTAAGGAGAATAGAGGAAGCACTATAAACTTTATATCGAAAACGTACCCTCATTTTTTACATACCTTTATACCCGATTAAGAACACTATTTAGCCTCCCTCTTACTCCTTTAGGAGAGTTGATGGAAAATCCTAGAAAACATTATAGCGGGCTTATCTGTGAACAATACAGTTACTCCTTAACAAGGCATAGTTTATGGAGTGGTAGTGTATTGCAAGTTACTATATACTATCCCTTATACTATCATGGTCTTAGAATTTTGATGATATCGATACCAATATTACTAATTGGTACATTTCTTACTGATTAGTATTGTGGTTAGGCCCCCTTTATCTCCCTATAATCTTTAATTATTTCGATATCTCAAGGCTCTTAAACCTTGACATCATCTATAATCTTATACTTTTTAACTAGCTTCATACTCTATGGGGATAATTGCTGGGTAAACTATACCATTTCGTTTATGATTATAGTATTTAACTGTTGATAGCATTTGCTAATATCGATATGTATAAGTAGTCAATATTTACACATAGTGTGGAGATTGGAGAGTTTAGGTGTAGTATTGGTGTGTGGGTATAGGTTTTTAGAGAAGTTAACACCTGTTGAAAAAGCTCTCTCACTTATCTTACCTAAATTGGGTATTAAAGTT